>JBEDKR010000354.1:0-3009 GCA_041172005.1 Pseudomonadota bacterium | reverse complement strand
TTCATCGAACAGGTTTTGTCCGAAGCCGGTCTTGCGGATGGATTTCAGGAATTGCTTGGGAATGATGGCGTCGGTGTCGACGTTTTCACGGTCCATGGGGGCCACCAGCCCCTTGTGCAGGGTGAACTTTTGCATGGGATGTCCTTACTTTTTCTTGGCCGCGTCTTCGAGCTTTTCACCGGCTTTTTGCAGGTCTTGGCCCACGCCTTTGACGGTGTTGCAAGCGGTCAGTCCAACGAGAGAGAGCATGAGTAGCGCGAGGGCAAATTTTTTCATGGATGTTCCTTGTTTCGTTGGTTTAGACGAACTTGCGCACGTCAACAAAGTGACCGTGGATAGCGGCAGCCGCAGCCATACCGGGGCTGACCAGGTGGGTACGTCCCCCGGCACCTTGGCGGCCTTCGAAATTGCGGTTGCTGGTGGAGGCGCAGCGCTCGCCGGGCTCCAGGCGGTCGGCGTTCATAGCCAAACACATAGAGCAGCCTGGCTCGCGCCATTCAAAGCCGGCCGCTTTGAAAATCTCGTGCAGACCTTCACGCTCGGCTTGCTCTTTGACCAAGCCAGAACCAGGCACGACCATCGCTATCTTGATATTTTTAGCGACTTTTTGTCCCAGTTTTTTCACCACAGCCGCAGCTTCACGCATGTCTTCAATGCGGCTGTTGGTGCAGGAGCCGATGAAGACTTTGTCCACGAACAGGTCGTTCAAGGCCTTGCCGGGCTCCAGACCCATGTAGGTCAGGGCGCGCTCAATGGCGCTGCGCTTGTTGACGTCTTTTTCTTTGTCCGGGTCAGGCACGCAGGCGTCAATGCCCAGCACCATCTCAGGCGAGGTGCCCCAGGTCACTTGGGGAATGATTTGGCTGGCGTCCAGCTCGACCACGGTGTCAAAGTGGGCATCGGCATCCGTGTGAAGTGTTTTCCAGTAAGCCACGGCTTGGTCCCACTCGACGGCTGCTGCCGCGTCGTTGGTTGCGTTGTGGCCCGGTGCCAGAGGGCGCCCTTTGACGTAATCGATGGTCTTTTCGTCTACCGCAACCAAGCCCGCGCGGGCACCGGCTTCAATCGCCATGTTGCACACGGTCATGCGGCCTTCCATGCTGAGCGCACGGATGGCAGAGCCGCCAAATTCAATGGTGTAACCCGTGCCGCCTGCGGTGCCGATTCGCCCGATGATGGCCAGCACAATGTCTTTGCCACCGCAGCCCAGGGGCACTTTGCCCTCGACCCGAACCAACATATTTTTAGCTTTTTTGGCCAGCAAGGTCTGCGTGGCCATGACGTGTTCAACTTCGCTGGTCCCAATGCCGTGCGCCAACGCGCCAAAAGCGCCATGTGTGGAGGTGTGGGAGTCGCCGCAAACCACGGTCATGCCGGGGAGGGTGGCGCCATTTTCAGGTCCGATGACGTGAACAATGCCCTGGCGCTTGGACAAAAACGGGAAGTAGGCGGCAGCGCCATATTCCTTGATATTTTTGTCCAGTGTCATCACCTGCTCTTTGCTGGTGGGGTCGGTGATGCCGTCATAGCCCAACTCCCAGCCCGTGGTGGGAGTGTTGTGGTCAGCCGTGGCCACGATGGAGCTGACGCGCCAGACCTTGCGACCTGCTTGGCGCAGGCCCTCAAAAGCTTGTGGGCTGGTGACTTCATGCACCAGATGGCGGTCGATGTAAAGAATGGCGGTGCCATCTTCTTCGGTGTGGACGACGTGTTCGTCCCAAAGTTTGTCGTAAAGCGTGCGGCCCATATGATTTTTCCTTGGCAATTCAATATTTTAAGCTGCCCGGTGCCTCTCTTGGGCACCAAGCAAAACGCCCGCCGATGTTGCCATCGGCGGGCGTTTTAATCAGGTCAGCTTAACGCTGATTGATGGGTAACACCTGCCGGCGCTCTGAACCCGTGAACAACTGGCGAGGACGGCCAATTTTGTACTCGGGGTCACCAATCATTTCGTTGAGTTGGGCAATCCAACCCACGGTGCGCGCCAAAGCAAACACGGCGGTGAACAGGCCCACAGGAATACCAATGGCGCGCTGAACGATGCCGGAGTAGAAGTCCACATTGGGGTAGAGCTTGCGGGAGACGAAGTACTCGTCTTCCAAAGCGATCTTTTCCAAGGCCATAGCCAACTTGAACAAGGGGTCGTTTTCCAGGCCCAAAGCGGCCAAGACTTCTTTGCAGGTTTCCTGCATGAGTTTGGCGCGTGGGTCGTAGTTTTTGTAAACACGGTGACCAAAACCCATCAGCTTGACGCCGGAGTTTTTGTCTTTGACCTGTTCCATGAACTGGCCGACCTTGGAGATGCCGCCCATTTTTTGGATGTCTTCCAGCATGTTGAGGCAAGCCTCATTGGCGCCGCCGTGGGCAGGGCCCCACAGGCAGGCAACACCAGCCGCAATAGCTGCAAACGGGTTGGTGCCCGAGCTGCCGCACAAACGCACGGTTGAGGTGGAAGCGTTTTGCTCGTGGTCAGCATGGAGCACAAAAATGCGATCCAAAGCGCGCTCTATGACGGGGTTGACCACATACTCTTCGCAAGGGGTCGCGAACATCATGTGCAAGAAGTTACCGGCGTAGCTCAGGTTGTTCTTGGGGTACATGTAGGGTTGGCCTGCGCTGTACTTGTAAGCCATCGCCACCAAGGTAGGCATCTTGGCAATCAAGCGAATCGCCGAGATTTCGCGGTGCTCAGGGTTGTTGATGTCAGTGCTGTCATGGTAGAACGCTGATAGCGCACCGACCAAACCGGTCATGATGGCCATGGGGTGGGCATCACGGCGGAAGCCACGCAAGAAGAATTGCATCTGCTCATTGACCATCGTGTGGTTAGACACACGTTTGACGAACGAGGCTTTGGCTGCCACATCAGGCAGGTTGCCGTAAAGCAAGAGGTGGCAGGTTTCCATGAAGTCGCAATTGGTGGCGAGTTCTTCAATGGGGTAGCCGCGGTACAGCAACTCGCCCTTGTCGCCATCAATGTAGGTGATGGCGGACTGGCAAGAGGCGGTT
>JBEDKR010000353.1:0-3015 GCA_041172005.1 Pseudomonadota bacterium | reverse complement strand
CCACCAAGCCAGCATCAGCGGCATGGCGATTTTCAAGATTTCACTGGGCTGGATAACCGTCACACCGATATTCAGCCAGCGCGTGGCGCCCTTGCGGGTGATGCCGAAAATAGCCACAACGATCAACAACGCCACGCCACCGACATACATGGGTACGGCAAACGCCATCAATCGCTGCGGCGGAATTTGCGCCACCACAAACATGATGCCTCCGGCAATCAGCATGTTGCGACCGTGGTCGACAAAACGGGTGCCGTGGTCGAAACCCGAGGAGTACATGATCAACAGACCGGCGCCAGCCAACAAAAAAACAGCAAAGGCCAAAGGCCCGTCAAACCCTTGAAACAGGGGCGCGATGCGACGCAACAAAGAGGGTTTTTCAAAAATAACGGCCATGTGCTAATTATCTGTCAACTGCCGTCCGCATGGGTCCCATTCGGTCACGCTACCATGAGCCAATGAACACCACCCACCTGCTTTACCTGCACGGTTTTCGCTCCTCGCCGCGCTCCATGAAGGCCATCAAAATGGCCGACGCTGTTCAGACCCGCCACCCACATGTGCATTGGTGGTGCCCGCAGTTGCCGCCGTCACCCAAAGAAGCCATGGCAGTGCTGATGACCGGCATCGCCGACTGGCCAGTCCAGAACATGGCCGTGGTCGGCTCGTCCTTGGGCGGCTTTTACGCGACTTGGATCGCCGCACAAACTGGCTGTAAAGCCGTTCTGCTGAATCCGGCGGTCGACCCGGCGCGCGACTTGAGCCGTTATATTGGTGAACAAACCAGCTGGCACGACCCGCTAGAAACTTTTTTCTTCAAACTCGAGTTTGTGCAGGAACTGCGTGATCTCCAGACCGGCCCCTTGCCGCACCCCGAGCGCCTGCTGGCCATCATCGCCAAGGGCGACGAGGTACTGGACTGGCGCGAGATGAGCAATCGTTACGCAGCAGCCCGCCTAAAGCTGCTCGAAGGCGGCGACCACGCCCTGAGCGATTTCGACGCCCACTTAGACGAAGTTCTGGCCTTTTTAGACTTGGCCTGAAGCCGCGGCGACTGGCCGGGCCCATGGGACAATTCGGCTCATGCACACATTGTTTGAAGAAGCCGGTAAATTTCTGGCCGGCCGTATCCTGTCGGAATCCGACGCCTCACTGCAGGTCGAACTGGACTCCGGCAAACGGGTCAAGGTCAAGGCCGCCCACGCCCTGCTGAAGTTCGAAAAACCCGCGCCCGCCGAATTGGTCGCCAAAGGCCAGTTACTGAGTCTGGAGATTGACCTTGACTTGGCTTGGGAGTTCGCCAGCGACGAGGAATTTGGTTTTGCCGATCTGGCGCGTGACTATTTCAGCGCCGACCCGAGCCAAGCCCCCAGCATCGAGCAACAGGCGGCTGCGCTGTTCCGGTTGTTTGAGTCGCCGCACTACTTTCGACGCGCCGGCAAAGGCCGCTTCAAAAAAGCCCCGGCCGACATCTTGCAACTCGCCCTCGCCGGAATCGAGAAGAAAAAACAACTCGCCGCGCAAATCACCAGCTGGGCTGAAGAACTGGCGCAAGGCCAATGCCCAGACCCTGTGCGCGAACAGCTGTACAAGATTCTCTTCAAGCCAGACAAAAACAGCGCCGAATACAAAGCCGTGGTCGAAGCCGCGCGCGCCACGCATTTGCAACCGCTGGACTTGCTGCAACGCGCTGGCGCGATTGCCTCGGCCTACCAGTTCCACTGGAAGCGCTTTTTGTTCGAGAACTTTCCCAAAGGCACCGGCTTTCCGGCCTTGCAAGCGCCAGCGGCACCGGACGAATTGCCTTTGGCGAATGTGCGGGCGTTTTCCATCGACGACTCCAGCACCACCGAGATTGACGATGCGCTGTCGGTGCAAGGCTTTGGCAGCGGCAGCATCACGCTGGGCATTCACATTGCAGCACCCGGACTCGCGGTGCTGCCTGGCAGCGCCATTGACACGCTGGGCCGGGCGCGTTTGTCGACGGTCTACATGCCCGGCTACAAGCTGACCATGCTGCCCGACGAAGTGGTGCAAAACTACACATTGCAAGAAGGCCGTAACTGCCCAGCCTTGTCGCTTTACGTCACGCTGGACGAAGCCACGCTGGAGATTCGCGAGACCGTCACGCGGCTCGACTTGGTGCCGATTATCAGCAACCTGCGCCACGACAAACTCGACACCACCTTCACAGAAGCCTTTTTTGAAGAAGCTTTGGCAAGTGCACCACCGGCCGACATTGCTTGGGGCGTGGAGCTGTGCTTTTTGCACCGACTGGCGCGGCACCTCAAGGCGCAGCGCGAAGTGGTGCGTGGCAAGCCAGAAAACTTCAACCGGCCTGACTACAACTTCAAGCTGGACAACCCCGAAGGCGGCGAACCGCAGGGTGACGAAGCCGTCAGCATCAGCATTCGCCAGCGCGGAGCGCCGCTTGATTTGATCGTCGCAGAGGCCATGATTTTGGCCAACAGCACTTGGGGAGAATGGCTGGCCGAGCATGGCGTGCCGGGTATTTACCGCAGCCAAGCCAGCATGGCACCGGGCGTCAAAGTGCGCATGGGCACCAAAGCCTTGCCACACGCCGGCATTGGCGTCAAAAGCTACGCCTGGAGCACCTCACCGCTACGTCGTTACGTCGACTTGGTGAACCAGTGGCAAATCATTTCTTGCGTCCGGCACGGCCGCACCGCCGCACTGGCCGCACCGTTCAAGCAACGCGACACCGAACTCTTCGCCATCATCTCGGGCTTCGATGCGGCCTACAGCGCGTACAACGGTTTTCAGTCCGGCATTGAGCGTTACTGGACGCTCAAGTACCTGCAGCAAAACGGTATCACCGAACTCACCGCGACCTTCTTCAAAGACAACTTGGTGCGCGCCGACGACTTGCCGCTGGTGCTGCCAGCAGCGGGCGCACAAGGCCTGCCGCGTGGCGCACGGGTGCGCGTCAAGCTGGGCGAGATTGACGAGATCACGCTGGACATTCACAGCACCGTGATCGAACGGCTCGACACC
>JBEDKR010000352.1:0-3028 GCA_041172005.1 Pseudomonadota bacterium | reverse complement strand
AGAGCACGGCGTCGGCAGCCTCAAAGTCGAGAAGCTCGAAATTCACAAATCCCCCGTCGCGCTGGGTCTGATGCGGGCCCTGAAAACCGCGCTGGACCCGAACAACATCATGAATCCGGGCAAAGTCCTGCGAACATAATGACCGCCATGACACAAGCCATCCGCTCCCAATACGAAGACTTCATGCGCCACGTGGACACACACGGCGTCTTCAAAGCTGACCGCACTGGCACCGGCACCAAGAGCGTGTTTGGTTATCAAATGCGCTTTGACCTGAACGAAGGTTTTCCGCTGGTGACCACCAAGAAGGTGCACCTGAAATCCATCGTTCATGAGTTGCTGTGGTTTCTGCAAGGCTCTAGCGACAACAACTGGCTCAAAGCGCGCGGCGTCTCTATCTGGGACGAATGGGCACGTGAAGACGGCGACTTGGGCCCGGTCTATGGCGTGCAATGGCGCAGCTGGCCGACACCTGAGGGCGGTCACATCGACCAGATCGCCGAAGTCATCAAGACGCTCAAAACCAACCCGGACTCGCGCCGCATCATCGTCAGCGCGTGGAACGTGGCCGACCTGTCGAAGATGGCGCTCATGCCCTGCCATGCGTTCTTTCAGTTTTACGTTGCACCCTCCGAGGTGCCCGGTCAACCCGGCAAGCTCAGCTGCCAGTTGTACCAACGCAGCGCCGATATTTTTCTCGGTGTGCCCTTCAATATTGCGAGCTACGCGCTGCTCACGCACATGGTGGCGCAGCAGTGTGGCTTGGCGGTGGGCGACTTCATCTGGACCGGCGGCGACTGCCACATTTACAGCAACCACCACGAGCAAGTGGCGCTGCAATTGAGCCGTGAACCAATGGCCTACCCAACGTTGAACATCAAGCGCCAACCCCCGTCTATTTTTGACTACGAGTTTGACGACTTCGAATTTCTGAACTACCAACACCACCCGGCCATCAAAGCGCCCGTGGCGGTCTGAGTCCGTCGTGACAACACCTCGCATCAACCTGATCTTTGCGCGCGCCGCCAATGGCGTGATCGGCAAAGACAACAGCATGCCTTGGCATTTGCCAGAAGATTTGGCGCATTTCAAGCGTCTGACGCAAGGTAGCCCCGTCATCATGGGCCGCAAAACGTGGGACTCGCTGCCGCCACGCTTTCGGCCGCTGCCGGGCCGCAGCAACATCGTCATCACGCGCCAAGTTGACTGGCAAGCAGCAGGTGCTGCGCGCGCCAGCAGCCTGCCAGATGCATTGCAACTGAGTGGCGATGTGCCCGAGGTCTGGGTCATCGGCGGCGCCGAGATTTACCGGCAAGCTGAACCCATCGCCGTACGCGCTGAAGTCACCGAGATTGCACAAGACTTTGAAGGCGATGCTTACGCGCCTGACTTGGGCTCAGGCTGGTCAGAAATTGCGCGCGAGTCGCACCTGTCAGCAACGGGTCTGGCTTTTAATTTTGTGACTTACGACAAGAAGACGGCTGACGAAACATGAAAATCGCTACGTGGAATGTGAACTCACTGTCGGTTCGTTTACCGCAGGTGCTGGACTGGCTGGCAGCCAATCCGGTGGATGCGCTGTGCCTGCAAGAATTGAAAATACCGGACGAGAAATTTCCGCTGCAAGCCCTTCAAGACGCCGGCTACGGTCACTGCGCTGTGTTCGGCCAAAAAACCTACAACGGCGTGGCGATATTGAGCCGCTTGCCCTTGCGGGATGTGGCCAAAAACATAGACGGTTTTGCCGATGAACAATCCCGCGTGATTGCTGCCACTCTGGACACGCCCGATGGCGCCGTGCGTTTGGTGAACGGCTACTTTGTCAACGGCCAAGAACCCGGCAGCGAGAAGTTTGAGTACAAGATGCAGTGGCTGACCGGCCTGCGCCACTGGCTCAAGCAAGAACTCGCCAGCACGCCCAAGCTGGTGCTGGTCGGCGACTTCAACATCACATTTGACGACCGTGACACCCACGACCCTGAAGGCCTGCGCGAAACCATTCACCACACGACAGCAGAGCGTGAGCACTTCCAAGGCCTGCTTGACTTGGGTTTGACCGACGCTTTTCGATTGTTTGAACAACCCGAGAAAAGTTATTCGTGGTGGGACTACCGCGAGTTCGCTTTTCGGCGCAACCGCGGGCTGCGCATTGACCACATCTTGGTCAGCGAGCCACTGAAGGCGCAGGTACGCAGCTGCGTGATCGACAAACTACCGCGCAAGAACGAGCGGCCGAGCGACCATGTGCCGGTGGTGGTCGAGATCGGGTAGGGATCGGGAAATCGGCCAGCCCTCTGGCCGATCCCCTGCAACCGCAACCACACCACCATGCACGCCCCACTCATATCAACATCGATGGCACACACGCCACACGCTGCTGATTTGCGGAATGGTCGCTTCTCACAACCGGGCGGTGTGTATCTGGTGACCACGGTGACGCGTGACAGATTGCCTGTGTTTAAGTGTTTTTCGTCAGCGCGTTGCGTTGTTCATACGCTGCAAACTGAACACGCTGCTGGCCGTGCCATGACGCTGGCCTTCGTGGTCATGCCAGATCATTTGCACTGGCTTTTGACACTGGGGTCAAGCGTGTCTTTGTCGCAAGTCGTGCGCACCGTCAAGTCTGTGGTGGCGCATCATCTGGGCGGCCGAGTTTGGCAGCAAGGTTTTCATGACCATGCCGTCAGAGCCGAAGAAGATTTGCTAGCGATGGGCCGGTACATCGTGAACAATCCGGTGCGCTCCGGTTTGGTCAGCAAGGCTGGCCACTATTCGCATTGGGATGCGGTTTGGGTGTGATACGGGTTCGCTTTCGCGGAGGGGGGCTCGGCCAGAGGGCTGGCCGAGCCCCGATTGCCCACCCGATCTGTCTGACCGATTTGCGCCTTACTCCAGCCCCAACTCCTGAATCTTGCGCGTGATGGTGTTGCGGCCAATGCCTAATTTTTGCGCCGCTTCGATGCGTCGGCCACGGGTGTTGACCAGCGCTGTTTGAATCAGCTTGGACTCAAAGCGTCGCGTCAAGACG
>JBEDKR010000351.1:0-3044 GCA_041172005.1 Pseudomonadota bacterium | reverse complement strand
TACGCCTACATCAAGCCTTGAAAAACGCTCATTGAGCAGCACCAGCCCCTGACTCAGCTCAGCGACGGCTGGCATTTTGCTGGGCATGGCGTGCACTGTTTGCACCCTTTGTCCTACAAAAATTCTGACTCCCAGCATCGGTAATAGCAACTCCCATTCGCATTGGTCTAGAGCGTCAATTCCGCTACTTGATCTGTTGCGTTTGCATTGTTGCTTTTACTCTGGTGTTGGAGAGTTGCGTGCCTGTCAAGAAGAAATGCGATGTTCAGGTTTGGAGGGCGAGTCCCGGTGACGTTGATCATGCGCAATGGCGTGCGCTGACAAAATCACTCAGCTTGTCTGAGCGTTTCAAGGCCTTTCAATTCAGATTTGAAGCGGATCGAAAGGCCTACGTTCTGGCGCACGGTTTGCGCCGTTTGGCACTCGCCGTGATGCTTGATGTTCAGCCTGAAAAACTGGTATTTCGAGACAATGACAAGGGTCAGCCACAGCTGATCGAGCCACATCGAAAACGTATTTTTTTCAGTCACACGCACACCCGTGAGGGTGTCCTGTTTGCGGCATCGACGGATGCTGCGGTCGGTGTCGATGCAGAGAGCGCCGTCGCTGAGCCGTTGGACTTCACGCTTCTGGATCCTTACTTGGTTTTGCCTGAAATTGGGGGGCCTGAAGCGGCGTCGTTTAACGACTATTGGACGGCGCTTGAAGCTTTCTGGAAAGCCGTTGGAACAGGACTGGCAACTCAGCATCCACGGTTACAGCTGAGCACTCATCCGCTTGGACATTGGGAGGTCGCATTAGACGTCGCCCGCAAATCTGAATTACCGACTTTGGCCGCGCAGGGTGTGATCTTTTCGATTACGTCACCCCCCGGCTGCGTGGCTTCGCTGGCGATTATTCGTCCGGGTGCAAGCGGCACAGCAGTCTTCGTTGTTCACGAAAAAGAAATGAAAAAAGACTCAGAGCTGATACGCCGATTTTTCACGACGGGATCAGCCACAGGTCACGTCAGCCGCGCCCCCAAGCATTTATTCAGTCAGTCATAAAAAGGCAAGGAATCGACCATGGACATGACATTCACCCGCACCCCCCTTCGTAACAGTGGCAACAGCGGCACCAGTGCGGTCTTTGTCGGAGGCGGCAGCTTGTTGATCAGTTGTGCAGAGGCTTACGTCAGTGCCGGCCACAGCGTCATAGCCGTGCTCTCTCCAAATTCGAAAATATTGCAATGGGCCGAAAGCAAAGGCATTCCCGCCATGCGCATGGACAGTCCTTCAGAGATCGACCTCAGCGGAATCGAATTCGACTTTCTCTTCAGTGTGGCCAACTTGCAGATATTGCCTTCTGGCGTTATTTCGCAAGCGCGGCAACTGGCCATCAATTTCCATGACGCCTTGTTGCCCGATTACGCCGGCTTGAATGCCACGGCTTGGGCCTTGATGGCGCGGGAGTCTTCTCACGGCATCACCTGGCACGAGATGACGTCCACCGTGGACGCTGGGCGCATCGTGCGGCAGGTCGCCTTTGGCTTGTCCCCGGAAGAGACTGCCTTGAGCTTGAATGCGAAATGCTACGAAGCTGGGTTAGCCAGTTTTCAGGCGATGCTCGAAGACATCAGCCGGGACGCCTTGACACTGACACCGCAAGGGCGACCGATGCGTTATTTTGGTATAGCAGCAAGACCCGCCGACTTGGCTACGCTTGATTTTTCAGACAGCGCGCAGGCGATTGCCGCCTTGGTTCGTGCGCTAGATTTCGGCACTGGTCGCTACCTGAATCCGCTCGCACGGCCCAAGATTTTCACGGGTAACAGCATTGTTTTGGTGCGCTCTGCTCGCGTCATCCAGGGCCAACCGAGTCTGATGGCTAGGCCGGGCACAGTGCTCGACGCGCAGGGCGATACATTGCAGATCGCTGCCGCTGACGGCGTGGTGGTGTTGGGCGGTTGCGATCCACACACGCTTGAGCGCGGCATGGTTTTGCCCGCACTGAGCCCTGAGCTGAAAGTCTTGCTGGCCGCCAGTCTGCCCAAGGTCGGTCGTGGTGAAGCGCATTGGTTCAATGCTTTCGCTCATCTGGCGCCGGTGGAGTTGCCCTACCCACAGCAGATGCAGAAGCTGCTGGAAGTGCCGCCCGGTTTCGAGTTACAGCAGCAACTCATGCAAGCTGAGCCGCCGCCACATGTTTTCCCTCTACAAGTCGCGGCGCAAGGGCCGCGCAGCGTGGCCGGTTTGTCGGCGTGGCTGGCGGCACTCACCGGGCAGGCGCGGCTGTCCATTTTTTATGGCGATGCTGTTCTGAGTGAGCAAGCCGAAGGGCTTGAGCCGTGGTTGTCGCCGTGGGTGCCGTTGACGCTGAAGCTTGATTTGGTCGGCAGCATTGCCGATGCTGTGGCGGGTACGGAAGCGAAAATCAGTCAAGTTCAAAAGGCTGGGCCATGTCCGTGTGACTTGCCGACCCGCCTGGCCGACAAGCCGGCTGGACTGCCACAAACCATGGCCATCGGTGTGTGCCTCAGTGGCTTGCCGAATTTGGAGTCGAGTGACGCGCCCGCACTCTTGTTGACGGTAGATACATCGTGCCGAGAACTGGTGCTGGTGCTCGACAGTGCTGTCTATTCTGCTGAAACAGCTGAAGTGATGGCGACGCATCTGGCAGCTTATTTGACTGCTTTTGAAGCGGCGAGCGATGTGGCGCAAGTCGCAGAAATTGCGCTGCTGCCTGAAGCAGAAGCCGACCTCCTGCGGGCCCTGAACGCCACCAGCGCAACGCCGTATGAAACCACTTTGTGCGCGCACGAGGTGATCTCGGCGCAGGCGGCGCGCAACCCAGCACAAGAGGCCGTCACTTTCTACGGTCGCACGCTCAGCTACCAAGTGCTGGAGCAGCAGTCCAACGCACTGGCTGGGAGTTTGCTGCAGCGCGGCGTGCAGCCGGGTGACGTGGTCGGTCTGTGTCTGGAGCGCAGCCCTGAATTGATCATCGGCCTGTTGGCCATCTGGAAAGTTGGTGCGGCGTATTTGCCGCTGGACCCGGCTTATCCA
>JBEDKR010000350.1:0-3053 GCA_041172005.1 Pseudomonadota bacterium | reverse complement strand
GCCACCAAAGGCCGGGCACTGTGCGCCTTTCACACCGAAGGCGCTGGCGGCGGCCATGCACCCGATATTTTGCGCGTAGTCGGTGAGGCCAACTTTTTGCCGTCCTCGACCAACCCGACCATGCCCTACACCGTCAACACGCTGGACGAGCATGTGGACATGTTGATGGTTTGCCACCACCTCGACCCGTCGATTGCCGAAGACTTGGCGTTTGCCGAAAGTCGCATCCGCAAAGAAACCATCGCCGCCGAAGACATCTTGCATGACCTCGGGGCCATCAGCATGATGAGCAGCGACAGCCAAGCCATGGGCCGCGTCGGTGAAGTCATCATCCGCACCTGGCAGAACGCGCACAAGATGAAGCAGCAGCGCGGCTGGCTGGCCAACCCGCTGGCCAGCGGTCAAGGCGAGGCCGAAGAGAATTCGCGCAACGACAACTTCCGCGCCAAACGCTACATCAGCAAGTACACCATCAACCCGGCCATTGCGCACGGCATCTCACACGAAGTCGGCTCCATCGAGCCCGGCAAATGGGCTGACTTGGTGGTCTGGCGGCCGGCTTTTTTCGGCATCAAGCCCTCCATCATTTTGAAGGGCGGCTTCATCGCCATGGCCGCCATGGGTGACCCGAATGCCTCCATTCCAACGCCACAGCCGGTGCATTACCGGCCCATGTTTGGCAGCTTTGGCGGCGCTGTCGCCAAGGGTTCTTTGACCTTTGTCTCGCAGGCGGCGCAAGCGGCTGGCGTCAAAGAACGCTTCGGTTTGGCCAAGACCTTGAGTGCCGTGAAAAACATCCGCAGCGTGCGCAAGCAGCACATGGTCCACAACAACTACCTGCCGAGCATGGAGATTGACCCGCAAACTTACCTCGTGCGCGCCGACGGCCAACTGCTCACCTGCGAGCCCGCCAGCAGCCTGCCCATGACGCAGCGCTACTTTTTGTTTTAATGAGCCCCATGCTTCAAGTCTCCAAAATCATCGCGCAGGGCCAAGGCCTTGCACCCGTCTTGCTCAAACGCGCCGCTACCGTCGAGCTCGACTGGGACGTACGCCAGAAAAGCCGCTTCGACACCACCGATTCACTCGGCCGGCATCTCGGCGTTTTTTTGCCGCGCGGCACACTGGTGCGCGGCGGTGACGTGCTGGTGGCCGAAGACGGCTCGATGGTCAAGGTACTGGCTGCCCCGCAAGCGGTGCTGCGCATCACCGCCTGCACCACTCACGGCTCGCCGTTTGACCTGACACGCGCGGCCTACCACCTCGGCAACCGCCATGTGCCGATTGAACTCAAACCCGACCACCTGAAGATCGAGCCCGACCACGTGCTGGCCGACCTGCTGCGCGCCATGCACCTCATCGTCAACCAGGTTGAGGAAGCTTTTGAACCCGAAGGCGGCGCCTACAGCGCGGCCACGCATGCGCACAGCCATGCGGCTACCTCAGCACCGGCGCCGCATGTGCACGGACCCGACTGCCAGCATGACCATGGTCACGATCACGGGCATTCACATGAACACGCTGCACCCGCAGCAGCCGTCGCGCCCGTTGTCACCTCCGTCCCGATCCAGTTTCATGCGCAGCGTCCGCCTAAGTCGCCTGCGACCTGAGCCGCGCCGCCACCCCCATGTCCAGCGTGATCAGCGAGTCAAGTGAGCACAACCAAGCCCTGTCAGCGGCCAGCCTGATCCAGCTCATTTGGCTGGCATCGCCGGCGCTGCCGGTGGGTGGGTTTTCATATTCAGAAGGGCTAGAAGCCGCTGTCGAGTGGGGCAACGTCACCACCGAAGCAAGCGCTGCCGACTGGCTCAGTGCGCAACTGCAACTGAGCCTGGCACGCGGTGACTTGCCGGTGATTGCCGGCGCCACAGCCGCTTGGCGCAGCGGCGATTTCACACGGGTGCGCACACTCAATGACTGGATCTTACAAACGCGCGAAACCAGCGAGATGCGCTTGCAAACCGAGCAAATGGGCAAGTCGCTGCTGGAATGGCTGCGCAACCACGACGGCGTCAACGCCGAGCACATTGCGGTCTGTGCTGCATTGCCGCCGACCTACCCGGTGGCCTTTGCGCTGGCTGCTTCGCCCACGGCCGCCAGTCTGCGCGACTGCCTGTTGGCCTTCGCCTTTGGCTGGGCAGAAAACATGATGCAAGCTGCGCTCAAATCTGTGCCGCTCGGGCAAAGTGCTGGGCAGCGTTTGCTGGCTCGTTTGAGCCGGGAAATCCCCTCTGCCGTTGAAGCTGCGCTGGTCATGCCCGATGAAGACCGGCAAGCTTTTTCGCCCATGCTGGCGATTTTGTCGGCACGCCACGAAACCCAATATTCGCGGTTATTTCGATCCTGAATTTCCCATTCCCGTTTCCGATTTTTTAAGCGACCTAAAGCCCCTCATGAGCCTGCACCACATTCCGAATCGCACCAAAAAATTGCCACCCTTGCGCGTCGGCATCGGTGGGCCTGTCGGCTCCGGCAAAACCACTTTGTTAGAGATGCTGTGCAAGGCCATGAAGGCGAAATACGACTTGGTCGCCATCACCAACGACATCTACACCAAAGAAGATCAGCGCTTGCTGACCGTCAGCGGTGCGCTTGACGCTGAACGCATCATGGGTGTCGAAACCGGTGGCTGCCCGCACACCGCCATTCGCGAAGACGCGTCTATTAACTTAGAAGCGATTGACCGCATGCTGGTGGATTTTCCCAACGCCGATGTGGTGTTTATCGAATCCGGCGGTGACAACCTCGCGGCCACCTTCAGCCCAGAACTCAGCGACCTGACCATCTACGTGATCGACGTAGCCGCCGGTGAAAAAATCCCCCGCAAAGGTGGCCCCGGCATCACCAAGAGCGACCTCTTCGTCATCAACAAAACCGACCTTGCACCTTACGTGGGCGCTGACTTGGGCGTGATGGAAACCGACACCATTCGCATGCGCACCAACGCCAAAGGCCTCAAGCCCTTCGTCATGACCAACCTCAAAACCCTGACCGGACTAGCCCAAATTGTTGAGTTCATTGAGACCCGGGGCATGCTAAAAACCGTTGCGCTT
>JBEDKR010000349.1:0-3053 GCA_041172005.1 Pseudomonadota bacterium | reverse complement strand
CCGGTGTCAGCGACTTGGTGTTAGAGGCGGCGCTGTCGACGATTCTGGACCTCGAAGATTCGGTGGCCGTGGTCGACGCCGACGACAAAGTGCTGGCCTACAGCAACTGGCTCGGCATCTTGCAAGGGACGCTGACCGAAAGCTTTGAAAAAGGCGGTCAGACCATGACGCGCGGCTTGAACCCAGACCGCGTCTACACGCCGCCTGCCGGCAAAGGCAAGAAGGTCGTGCTGCACGGCCGCTCGCTCATGTTCCTGCGCAACGTCGGCCACCTGATGACGAATCCGGCGATTTTGTACACCGACAAAAAAGGTGAAACGCGCGAAATCCCTGAGGGCATTCTGGACGCCGTGGTGACCACCACCATCGCCATGTACGACTTGCAACGCAGTGTAAAAGACGCCATCCGCAACTCGCGCAAGGGCTCGGTCTACATCGTCAAACCGAAGATGCACGGCCCGGCTGAAGTCGCTTTTGCCGACGAACTTTTCTCACGCGTTGAAAAAATGCTGGGTCTGCCAGACAGCACGGTCAAGCTCGGCATCATGGACGAAGAGCGCCGCACCAGCGTCAACCTGAAGGCCTGCATTGACGCTGCTAAAAGCCGCGTTGCTTTCATCAACACTGGCTTCTTAGACCGCACCGGCGACGAAATGCACACCGCCATGTATGCCGGCCCGATGATCCGCAAAGGCGACATGAAATCAAGCGCCTGGATTCAATCCTATGAGCGCAACAACGTGCTGGTTGGATTGAGCTGCGGCCTGCGCGGCAAAGCGCAAATCGGCAAAGGCATGTGGGCCATGCCTGACCTCATGAAGGCCATGATGGAACAAAAAATTGCGCACCCCAAAGCCGGTGCCAACACCGCGTGGGTACCCAGCCCGACCGGCGCTACTTTGCATGCGCTGCATTACCACCAAGTGCTGGTCAGCGACGTGCAAAAAGACATGGAGAAAATCAACGCCAACAAGGAAGCCGAGAGCCTGCTCACCGGCTTGTTGACCGTGCCCGTGACGGCTACGCCGAACTGGAGTGCCGCTGAAAAGCAGCAAGAAATCGACAACAACGCACAAGGTATTTTGGGTTACGTGGTGCGTTGGATTGACCAAGGCGTGGGCTGCTCCAAAGTGCCAGACATCCACAACGTCGGCCTGATGGAAGACCGTGCGACGTTGCGCATTTCGAGCCAGCACATCGCCAACTGGTTGCTGCACGGCGTGGTCACGAAGGCGCAAGTCCAGGCCACCTTTGAGCGCATGGCTGCGGTCGTCGACAAGCAAAATGCTGGCGATCCGCTGTACAAAAAAATGGCGGGTAACTTCGCCACCAGCGCGGCTTACAAAGCGGCCTGCGATCTGGTCTTCAAAGGGCTGGAGCAGCCCAGCGGCTACACCGAGCCGCTGCTGCACGCTTGGCGTTTGAAGGTCAAGGCTGGCTCGGTTTGAGCGTATTGAGCTGACGTGGAAACGGCACCCTAGGGTGCCGTTTTTTATTCAGGCTTTGCGCTCCCGCATCAGGTGCTCCACGGTCTCAAACAGTGCCTCGCTCAGCAGCGCCAGCAACGTGGCGGGCAGGGCGCCGGCCAGTAGCATCTGGCCGTCGTTCAAGGCCAGGCCAGTGACGATGCGTTCACCGTAACCACCCGCGCCAATGAAGGCGGCAATGGTCGCCGTGCCGATCGCAATCGACGTCGCCGTGCGCACACCCGCGACGATGGCCGGCAGTGCTTGCGGCAGCTCGACCTGTCGCATCACTTGTCCGGCTGTCATGCCCAGCGCCTGACCCGCCAAGCGTTGGCCGGTTGGCACTTCGCCCAGGCCGGTGACAGTGTTGCGCATGATGGGCAGCAGGGCGTAAAGCATCAGCGCGATCAGTGCGGGCAGCGTGCCAATCAGGCCCAGCGCAGAAATCAGCATTGCCAGCATGGCCAGCGACGGCACGGTTTGCAGCAGGCCGGCGGCGCCTAGCACCACGGCGCGTAGACGCGGGTGCGGAAACACCCACACCGCCAACGGAATGCCCAGCAGCGCCGCGCCGCCCAACGCGATCAAGGTCAGCGTCAAGTGCTGCCGCGTCAACCGCGCTAGGTCGGGGCCGAACAGCTTGGCCCAGAAGCCGCGCTGGCCCGGGTCGGTGACTGCACCCGCTGTTGCAATAGGCGCTGCGTCTGACTTAGACGCTAGGTGGTCCCGCGCAATCACATCAAAGGCGACGCCCTGCAATTCAGCCCGCGCGTTCATCGCAATCATGGCCTTCTCGTCAATGCTGCCGCTCAACTTTTGCAGCGCCTCCCACGCTTCAGGAAATCGCGCGGGCACGTCTAGCCGGTACAGCAGCACGGCGTCATAACGCGCAAAGTAAGCCAAGTCGTCCTTCAGCACGCGCAGGCCGAGGTGGTCAATCTTGGCGTCGGTGGTGTAGATGTCGATCACATCGACCTGTTGCTGCGCAATCGCGTCGTACGCCAAGCCGTGGTCCAGCGCCACCGGCACCTGCTGCGCCGCATAGCGCTTGGCCAGACCTGGCCAGCCGTCGGCACGGCCCAAAAATTCATTCGACAGGCCCAGCGTCATCGTTGGGTGCTTCACCAGGTCGCTGAGCGAGGTGATGCCTAAGCGTTGTGCCGTGTCTTCGCGCATGGCCAGCGCGTAGCCGTCGTTGAAGCCCAGCGGGATCGCCGCGCCCAAGCCGAGTGGCGTGAGCGCCGTGTTCATGGCCTCCAGCGCCATCGGCGTTTTACTCTGCAGGATCTCTAGGCTGATGGTGCCCATGTACTCCGGGTACAGGTCAATGCTGCCCGAGCGCAGCGCCGCGTAAACAATGGCCGTGTTGCCCAAGCCCTGCCGCACGGCGGGCGGTTTCGGTGTGTGCGGTGCAGAGGTCTGCGCCAGCACCTGCGCGAGGATGTAGGACTCGGTGAAACGCTTGGAGCCGATGCGCAAGGTGTCGTCGGCTGCTTGGGCGGCGAAAGTGCTGGTGCTGACAAGTGCCAGCAGCAGAACGATGTACCAAGCAGAAAAAGAAGTTAGGGCGTTTAAGGCAGTTAATGC
>JBEDKR010000348.1:0-3053 GCA_041172005.1 Pseudomonadota bacterium | reverse complement strand
CAATAAAGCCACCGCAGCTTGATGTGCCTGCGTTGGACTCAGCCCTTCTTTTAGTTGCAGCACTTCAGCGATTTGATTGCCCACGCTAAAAAGTGGGTTCAAGGCCGTCATGGGTTCTTGAAAAATCATCGCGATGTCGCGGCCGCGAACAGCCCGCAAGTCGCGTTCGGACAGCGCCAGCAGGTCGGCCTGCGCATCGCCCTGTGCATTGTTGAGATCGTTTAACTTGTCTTGAACGCCCCAAAAAACCGCCCGCCCCGAGGTTTGAGCGCCCTGCACCAAGCCCAACAAACTCAAGGCTGTGACGGTTTTGCCGGAGCCCGACTCCCCGACCAAAGCCAGCTTTTCCCCAGCGGCGAGAGAAAAGTCGATGCCGCGCACCACTTCTTTGCCGGCAAAAGACACGCGCAGGCCCTTGACGTCCAATAAATTCTGCGCGCTCATCGGTCGGCCTTTCGCGGGTCTAGCGCATCGCGCAGGGCGTCGCCCATGAAGGTCAACAAGAGCAGCGTTGTCACCAGCACAGTGAAGGTTGACAACGAAATCCACCATGCATCAATGTTGTTTTTTCCTTGCGACAGCAACTCGCCCAAGGACGGTGTTCCGGGCGGCACGCCAAGGCCCAGAAAATCCAATGAAGTCAAAGCCAAAATAGCGGCACTCATGCGAAACGGCAAAAAAGTCACCACCGGGGTCATGCTGTTGGGCAGCACATGGCGAATGATGATTTGCCAAGGGCTCAAGCCCATGGCGCGCGCAGCACGCACGTAGTCCAGTTGCCGGTTCCGCAAGAATTCGGCGCGAACGTAGTCTGACAATCCGAGCCAGCCGAACAGGCTCAGCAGCACCAGCAACAAGGCGATGCTGGGGGCAAACACAGCGCTGAAAATAATCAGCAGATACAGCTCTGGCATGGAGCCCCAGACCTCCATAAAGCGCTGAAAGGCCAAGTCCACCTTGCCGCCAAAATAGCCTTGCAGCGCACCCGACAACACGCCCAACACCACGCCGGTGAAGGTCAAGGCCAAGGCAAACAGCACACTGACCCGAAAGCCATATATCAGTTGCGCCAGCAGGTCACGGCCACGGTCGTCCGTGCCCAGTAAATTGGCCCGCGTGGGTCGCGACGGATTCGGCTCCTTGGCGAAGTAATTGAGCGTCTTCGGGCCGTAAGGATTGGGCGCGTAAATCACCCAATTGCTACCCCCCGACAGCTTGTTGCGGATGAATGGGTCGAGGTAGTCGGTGGCTGTTTCAAAATCACCGCCGAAGGTTTTCTCCGGGTACACCGTGACGATTGGAAAATAATAATTTCCCTCGTACTTGAGCAGCAAAGGCCGGTCGTTCGAGACCACTTCGGCCAGCAGACTGACCAACACTAGCGCGCAAAACAACACCAAGCTGCTAAAACCAAGACGGTTCCGGCGAAAGCGCTGCCAAGCCCGCCGCGAAGGCGACAAGGACAACGACACAGCCGCCCCCTCTTCCCGAGTGCCGGCGCGGATCGGGCTCAGCCCGTCCGCAGCGGGCGCCCCCCCGGGGGGGAGGCGGCCAGAGGCCGCATCGGGGGGGTTATTCAAATTTGACACGCGGGTCCACCCAGACATAACAAAGGTCACTTACCAGCTTGGTCAACAAGCCAATCAGCGTGAAAAAATACAACGTGCCCAACACCACCGGATAGTCACGGCGGATCACACTTTCATAACTCAGCAGACCCAAGCCGTCGAGCGAAAACAGCGTTTCAATCAGCAAAGATCCGGTGAAAAACGCACCCACAAATGCCGCCGGAAAGCCAGTGATGATCGGAATCAGCGCATTTCGAAAAACGTGTTTGTAAAGCACTTGCCGCTCAGCCAAACCCTTGGCCCGCGCGGTGATGACGTATTGCTTGCGAATCTCTTCCAAAAAAGCGTTTTTGGTCAAGATCGCGGTGACGGCAAAGCTGCCCAAGACCATCGCCGTGACCGGCAAGGCGATGTGCCAAAGATAGTCCACCACGCGGGCTGCCCACGTCATCTCGTCCCAGTTGCTGGATGTCAAACCACGCAGCGGAAACCACTGCAGTTGCCCGCCGAAAATCACCAGCAACACAACGCCCAGAACAAAGCCCGGAATCGCGTAACCGACCAGCACCAGCAAGGTCGTGACCAGGTCAAACCGCGAACCCGCGCGCACGGCCTTGGCAACACCCAGCGGCACGGCGACCAGATAGCTGATGAGAAAGGTCCACAAACCAAGGCTGATGGAAACCGGCAGCTTTTCAATGATCAGCTGCGAGACATCTTTGTTTTGAAAAAAGCTGGTGCCCAAGTCAAAACGCGCAAACTGCCCGAGCATTTGAAAGAAGCGTTCATGCGCTGGCTTGTCAAAGCCATACAGCGCTTTGATCTGCTCAATGCGCTTCGGGTCAACACCCTGCGCACCTCGGTAACTGAAGCCGCCGCCCTCAGCGCCACCGCTGGCACCTGCTTTGGCTTCAGCCAAATACTGCTCGACCGGTCCGCCAGGCACAAACTGAACCACGGCAAAGGTGATGATCAGCACGCCGAGCAAGGTCGGCACCATGAGCAGCAAGCGCTTGAGGATGTAAGCGAACATCAGCGCGCCCACCACGTGAAAATGGCCCAAGGCTCACCCGTGGAATAAGCCGGCGTCAAGGGCGAGCGAGCAAGTCGTTTGTCATTGAACGCCATGCGATGGGTCGACGCCGTCCATTGCGGAATCAGGTAGTGGCTGTGGCTGATGACACGGTCTAGCGCTCGGCAAGCGGGCAGCAAATCGGCTTGGGTTTTGGCGCTGGTCATGCGCGCAATGATCGCATCGACTGCCGGGCTGCTGACACCGGCCATGTTGCCCGAGTCATCCGTGACAGCAGCTTGACTGCCAAACATGTTGGCGTACTCTTGGCCCGGGTTGTGGGTGCCGCCGTAAGCCAGTGACACGATATCGAATTCAAATTTGCTCAGGCGCTGTTGGTAAAGCGCGAAATCAACGGCCCGGTAGTTGAGTTTGATACCGAGCTTTTCAAGATTTCGGGCCCAAGGCGCCAC
>JBEDKR010000347.1:0-3057 GCA_041172005.1 Pseudomonadota bacterium | reverse complement strand
CATGTTGGCTGCGACACCGCGCAATGCGGCGCCTGCACCGTCATCATGAATGGCCGCGCCGTGAAGTCCTGCAACATGCTGGCCGCTCAGGCCGCAGGTGCCGACATCACCACCATCGAAGGCTTGGCTGCTGCAGACGGCACCATGCACCCGATGCAGGCCGCTTTCAAAGAATGCCACGGCTTGCAATGCGGCTTTTGCACGACCGGCATGGTCATGAGCGCAGTCGACTTGTGCCAGCACCACCCCAAAGCCAGCGAAACCGAAATTCGCGAACTGTTAGAGGGCAATATCTGCCGTTGCACCGGCTACCAGAACATCGTCAAAGCGGTGCAACAAGGCGCTGTGGCCATGGCCGCCACCTGAGCCTGCTGACGGCTGAGACTGAATCGATTGATTCGCTGAATTTTTGCAAGATTGTTCATTCGCGTTTGATATTTTTTCTGGAGTAAACCCATGGGTGCATCCGACTTCGTCAACCTGCCCAACATTGGCGCTTCCATTCGTCGCAAAGAAGACTACCGCTTCCTGACCGGTGGCGGGCAGTACACCGACGACATCAACATCGCCAACCAGACCTTCGCTGTGTTCGTGCGCTCACCGCATGCGCACGCGCGCATCAAGAGCGTGGACATCCGCGCCGCCAAGGCTGCGCCGGGCGTGGTCGATGTGCTGGTCGGTCAAGACGTGGCCGATGCCAAGATCAACGGTTTGCCTTGCGGCTGGCTCATCACCAGCACCGACGGCTCGCCCATGAAAGAGCCGCCGCACCCGATCCTGGCTTTGGACAAAGTGCGCTACGTCGGAGACCACGTGGCGATGGTGGTCGCCGAAACGTTGGAGCAAGCCAAGAACGCAGCCGAGTTGGTCGAGGTCGACTACGACGTGCTGAGCGCGGTGGTCAACGTCACCGCCGCCGCCAAGGCCGCAGCGCTTCACGACGCAGCCCCCGACAACCATTGCTACAAATGGGCGATTGGCGACAAGGCGCAGGTAGACGCCGCATTTGCCCATGCCGCGCATGTCACAAAGCTAGATTTGACCAACAACCGCTTGATTCCGAATGCCATGGAACCACGCGCCGTGATTGGCCATTACAGCCGCGCCACCGACGACTACACCTTGTATGTGTCGAATCAAAACCCGCACGTTGAACGGCTCTTGCTGACCGCTTTTGTGATGGGCCTACCCGAGCACAAAGTGCGTGTGATTGCGCCCGACGTCGGCGGTGGTTTTGGCTCGAAAATTTACCTTTACGCCGAAGACGTCTGCCTGACCTGGGCCTCGAAAAAACTCAACCGACCCATCAAGTGGACGGCTGACCGCAGCGAAGCTTTTTTGAGTGATGCCCACGGTCGTGACCATTCGAGTCACGCTGAAATGGCGATGGACAAAGACGGTAAATTCTTGGCCATGCGGGTGCACACCGACGCCAACATGGGTGCGTATTTGTCGACCTTTGCGCCCGCCATTCCGACCATTCTTTACGCCACCTTGTTGGCTGGCCAGTACAGCACGCCGCAGGTGTATGTCGAGGTGGATGCCTGGTTCACCAACACCGCGCCGGTAGACGCTTACCGCGGTGCCGGTCGGCCTGAAGCCACCTATTTGCTGGAGCGTCTGGTGTCGCGCTGCGCTTGGGACATGGGGCTGGCGCAAGACGAAATCCGTCGCCGCAACTTCATCACCCAGTTCCCGTACCAGACGCCGGTGGCGCTGCAATACGACGTGGGCGACTTTCATGCGCTGCTCAAGCGTGGCAACGAACTGGCCGAGGTCAACACCTTCGAGCAACGTAAGACCGCCTCTGCGGCCAAAGGTTTGCTGCGCGGCATCGGTTACTCCTGCTACATCGAAGCTTGCGGTTTGGCGCCCAGCAACATCGCCGGTGCGCTAGGCGCGCGCGCGGGATTGTTTGAATGCGGCGAAGTGCGTGTGCACCCGACCGGCAGCGTGACGGTGTTCACCGGTTCCCACAGCCACGGCCAAGGCCACGAAACCACTTTTGCACAAGTGGTGGCAGCGCGTCTCGGCATCTCGGTGGACTCGGTTGACATCGTTCACGGTGACACTGGCCGCGTGCCTTTCGGCATGGGTACCTACGGCTCACGCTCGATGTCGGTGGGTGGCACGGCGATCATGAAGGCGCTCGACAAAATCGAGACCAAGGCCAAGAAAATTGCCGCGCACCTGATGGAAGCCAGCGACGCTGACGTCGAGTTTGCCAACGGCGAATTCACCATCAAAGGCACGGACAAAAAAGTCAGCTTTGGGCAAGTGGCCCTGACAGCCTATGTGCCGCACAACTACCCGCTCGACAAGCTCGAGCCCGGTCTGAACGAAACCGCTTTTTACGACCCGACCAACTTCACCTTTCCGGCCGGCGCCTACATTTGCGAAGTTGAGATTGACCCGCAAACCGGCACTGTCAAGGTCGACAGCTTCACCGCCGTCGATGACTTCGGCAACATCATCAATCCGATGATTGTCGAAGGCCAAGTGCACGGCGGGCTGGTGCAGGGCATTGGCCAAGCGCTGATGGAAAACTGCGTTTATGACGAAGAGACCGGCCAGTTGCTGACCGGCTCCCTGATGGACTACGCCATGCCGCGCGCTGACGACATGCCCAACTTCAAACTCGACACGCTGTGCACGCCTTGCAGCCACAACCCTTTGGGTGCCAAAGGTTGCGGCGAAGCCGGAGCCATCGGTTCGCCGCCAGCGGTCATCAACGCGGTGCTGGACGCACTTCGGCCGCTGGGTGTGACCGAGTTCGACATGCCAGCGTCTGCTGCCCGCGTCTGGTCGGCTATTCAGGCGGCTAAGTAGTCAACAAGCTTCAAGAATTCTCAAGGAAAATTTATGTATGCATTCACCCTAGAACGACCCAGCACTTTGGCTGATGCCTCACGTCTCGCCACTGCGGGCGCTAAGCCCTTGGCCGGCGGGCAAACCATGCTGGCGTCGATGAAGCTGCGGCTCTCAAACCCCGAACAAGTCGCTGACCTGAGCGGTATCCCAGAACTCGTTGGTATTTGCCGCGAGGGCAATGCCTTT
>JBEDKR010000346.1:0-3059 GCA_041172005.1 Pseudomonadota bacterium | reverse complement strand
AGGCCGAGCTGGGCCAGCGCGCCGTGCGACCACGCGAAGTAGGCGGCATTGGCTAACAACAGCAACAAAATCAGCAGTCTCAACATGGGGCGTCCTCTGCCTTCAAGGGCGATGTATCGGCAGTGTCACCGATGGGTTCATTGAACATGATCAACCGGACGCACGCTGACCTCAAGGCTGCTGATGTCTTGCAGGCCGTTCTGGGTTTGCACAGACAAGGCGCCGTGCGCGCCAACTCCACAAGCGGTGCCCTCGGTGCCATCGGACAGCTTGACCACGCGTCCTGCCAGCGCATCGCGTGCGGCGAAGCGCGCGCGAAAAGGTGCGAAGCCCTCGCGCTCAAAGTCCAGCATGGCTTGCACCAGCGGCGCCGCCACGGCTTGAAGCGCCCAAGCGGCATCTACGCCCGGCCACAAAGCCTGTAGCGACGTCGGAGCCATCGGTGGGGGTGTTTGCGTGTCGCCGGTAGGTTGTGACGCCGCCGCAGAAAAGTCTTGTTCTGGCAGCGTCACATTCAGACCAACGCCGATCACCACGTAGCGTTGATCGCCCCAGCTGGCGGTTTCCACCAAAATACCGCCAAGCTTGCGTTGCCCCAGCCATAAATCATTCGGCCATTTGAGCTGCAGCGTGGGTGCTTGGCCGTTGGCCGGCTCTAAGCTCTCAGCCAGACTCACGCCAACAGCCAGAGACAAGCCAGACCAGTTGGCCGGTTGCAGTGGCAAGCCGAGTGAGAAGGTCAGGCTGGCACCGGCTTGGCTTTGCCACTGGCGGCCCAAACGGCCACGGCCGGCGTTTTGGTGCTCGGCCACCAGCAAGATGGCTTCGGGTGGCTCGGGGTTGCCCAAGGCTGAGTTGGGCAAGGCCGCTAGCGAAGCGGCCCGGCAGCGGCGCATCAGCTCGCTGTTGGTGGAGTCGACCTGCGGCAACACCTCGACCGTGAAGCCTGACAACTGGGGCACCACGGCTTGCCAGATGGCTTCTGCAGGCCAGCGCACAGGCGCATGCAAGGGGTTGGTGGCGGTGCTCACACAGTGACCTCAGCCCTTTTTGGCTTTCGCTTTTTTCTTCTCTGCCTTGGCTTTGCTTTCTGTCTTGTCTTTCTTTTTAGCTTTGACCGCCTTCACTTTTTTGTCTTTGGGCGCGAGCAGCGTGCCGCGGCAAGTCGGCGCACCGCACCAGCACGGGTATTCAGCTTTGAGCTTTTTCGTGTACGGCGCGTCAATGATGAGTCCGTAGTCGTAAAAAAGCTCTTTGCCCGCAGGAATGTTCTGCAGCGCTTTGATGAAGATGCGGCCTTTTTGCTCATCGGCTTCGCAGTTGGGTGCGCAGCTGTGGTTGATCCAGCGGGAGGAATTGCCGCCGTGCTTGGCATCAATCACATGCTTTTCGTCAACATGAAAGTAAAAGGTGTGGTTGGGGTCGGTTGGGTCGTGTGGATGGCGCCGCAGCGCTTCTTTCCAGCTGATGATCTCGCCGACGTACTCAATCAGTGTCTCGCCCTCAGCCAAGTCTTGCACGGCAAACATGCCCTTGCCATGCACGCCGGACAGGCGGGTCTGAATGCGCTTGCCCGAAGGCAAATGGGCCGGCTTGGCGTTGACTTTGGTGCTGATTTTGGACACGTTGAAATTTTTTGGTATGGTTAATTCATGCATGTGCGTGCACCTGCGTGCCCGCGTGCGTACGCGAGAGATGCTTATTGTAAGGAGCAAGCGCTACCGGCTTTTGGTACTCTGCTGAGGCCTTGGTCAGGGCGCTGTGTTGTACTGCGGGGCATGACGGTGCGCAGTTGCAGCCATAAATTTGAAGAAGTACTTATGAAAACATTGGTGATTGCAGAAAAGCCTTCGGTGGCACAAGACATCGTGCGCGCCATCACGCCGACGGCGGGCAAGTTCGAAAAACACGACGAGTACTTCGAGAGCGACGAGTGGATCGTGACGTCGGCGGTCGGCCATTTGGTCGAGATTCAGGCGCCGGAAGAGTTTGACGTCAAGCGCGGCAAGTGGAGCTTTGCCAACCTGCCGGTGATCCCGCCCTACTTCGACCTCAAACCCATCGACAAGACCAAGACGCGGCTCAACGCCATCGTCAAGCTGGCCAAGCGCAAAGACATTGGCGCCATGGTCAACGCCTGTGACGCGGGCCGTGAAGGCGAGTTGATTTTTCGTTTGATTCAGCAGTATTCCAAAGCTAAGCACCCGGTCAAACGCCTGTGGTTGCAGTCGATGACGCCAGCCGCTATTCGCGACGGCTTTGCCAGTTTGCGCAGCGACGAGCAAATGATGCCGCTGGCCGATGCCGCACGTTGCCGCTCGGAGGCTGACTGGATGGTCGGCATCAATGGCACGCGCGCCATGACCGCTTTCAATTCACGCGACGGCGGTTTCTTTTTGACCACCGTCGGTCGTGTGCAGACGCCGACGCTGTCGGTGGTGGTTGAGCGTGAAGAAAAAATTCGCAAGTTCGTCAGCCGCAATTATTGGGAAGTGCACGCCAGCTTTGCCGCCGAGGCTGGCGAGTACCTTGGCAAGTGGTTTGACCCGCAGTGGAAAAAAGCCACCGCCAACGCAAACTTGGCAGAAGGCGCAGAGCCAGACGCCGAACTCAAGGCCGATCGCGTCTGGTCTGAAGCCGAAGCCCTCTCTATCGCTCATGCTGTGCGCGGCCAAAAAGCCAGCGTCACGGAAGAGTCCCGGCCAACCACGCAAGCCGCCGGCATGTTGTTTGATTTGACCTCACTGCAACGCGAAGCCAACGGCAAGTTTGGCTTTTCTGCGAAGACCACGTTGTCGATTGCGCAGAGCTTGTACGAACGCCACAAAGCGCTGACCTACCCACGAACCGATTCGCGGGCCTTGCCCGAAGACTATGTGCCGGTCGTCAAGCAAACTTTTGAAATGATCGCCGGCAGTGAGATGAAGCACTTGGCGCCGCATGCGCTGGTGGCCCTGAATGGCAACTACATCAAGCCCAGCAAAAGAATCTTTGACAACGCCAAAGTCAGCGATCACTTTGCCATCATCCCGACACTGCAAGCGCCTAGCGGCTTGAGC
>JBEDKR010000345.1:0-3086 GCA_041172005.1 Pseudomonadota bacterium | reverse complement strand
CAAAACGTAGACCTTCCACGGCTGGGTGTTGGTGCCCGACGGCGCGCGGCTGGCGACCTCCAGCAGGTGCATGAGAATTGGCCGGTCAACGGCTTGGGGCAAAAACGCCCGCGCCGACATGCGGCTGGTGATGGCTTGGTCGACCGGGTTCACGGGATTAGCCGTTTTTGCAGGGCTCGTATTCACTTTGGGCAGTCCAATCTTGGTGGTTTGATTCAACGCAAATTTCACTACAAACTTCAGCGCAAACGGATTTCCATGATTTCGAACTCCAGCGCGTCCCGGTAGGTTCGCAGTTCACGTTGGGCAAGAAACAGCAGAATTTTCGGCGCATGCGCTTTGACCACACGCGGCAACAAAAAACCGATGGCGATCAGCGGCAAGCCGGCCCAGGTGTAACCCGACCAACTCAGCGCGGTGCCGAGTCCGATGATCGGTAGGGCGATACCGACGATGAACAGCCGGTGCTTGATGTACTTTTGCGCCTTGTCTGGATTCACGATCAGGCTAAAACGGCCGGCAGGCAGGCCCGCACAAAATTCTTCGTGCGACACCTCCACTTGGCGACCTGAGTCAGAGGCGGTTTCAAAGGAAAGATCAGGCATGTTGTGGTTTGTCTCCGTGGCTTTTTATAGTTATACATTGCAGGCACTTGGGATCTTGATCCGTGCCTTTAATTTGACACTCATCTTAGGCTGAGATGCGTTGCCACTGCTGCCGGTAGGCCAAGGCCACCTTGTAAGTGTTCATTTGCACCTGCACGGTTTCTTCAATATGAATGCCATAGCCACCGGCCATTGCCATGGCCAGCGGTATGCGGCGCTGCCAAGCCCAGTCAAAAACCCGCCGGTCGCGCGCCTCCAAACCGTCGAAGCTCAGACTCAAACGGCCCAGCCGATCGCCCTCATAGGGATCGGCCCCCGCCAGGTAAATCACCAGCCCCGGCTGAAAGCGTCGGTCCATCTCGTCAAGCGCCTGGTCCAGTGCCTGCAAGTAATCGGCATCATTGCAGCCGTCCGGCAAGTCGACATCCAGATCACTGGCTTCCTTGCGAAAAGGGAAGTTGCGCAGACCGTGCATCGACAGGGTGAAAACGCTGGCGTCACCCTTAAAGATGCAAGCTGTGCCGTTACCTTGGTGCACATCCAAATCAACGACGGCCACGCGCAAAGCCGGCCGCAGGTGTCCGTGGCGCCTGGCCCATTCCGCCTGCATCAAACGAGCCGCCACCGCCGCATCGTTAAAAACGCAAAAACCACCGCCTTTGTCTGCGCTGGCATGGTGCGTACCGCCGGCCATGTTGGCCGCCACGCCCTCTGGCTTGGCGTGCGCGCCAGCGTGCAGACCCAGCGCGGCACGTGCCGCCGCGATAGTGGCGCCTGCTGATCGGCGTGAGCGTTCGACCATCTCTGTGCTCCACGGGAAGCCGATTTCGCGCATGGCGACTGCCGACAATTCGCCGTTGACCACCGCACTGATGTAAGCAGGATCGTGTGCCAATGCCAATTCGCCATCGGTGGCACCCGGCGCCTCAGCCATGCGAACAGCCGGCAACTCGGTCGCTATGCGCTGGCGCAGTCGTGCATATTTCTCCATTGGAAATCGATGCCCCGTCGGCAGTGGCAAGACAAAGTGATCAGCGTAAAAAGCTTGCAAGATAAATTAGTCGTGAAAAGTAAATCGAATAACCAGACAAACCTGCCCAGGGGTCGGAAACTATTTCACAGCCCTTGCAGAAGAAGCTCAACATTGTGAGCTCAAGCTATCGCCCCAGCCCCCTTAAATCGTTCATAAAATCACCGAAACAACCAGCCCATGCGGCCTAGAGGCGCACATCTAAAATGGTGCGTCGCAGCAAAATTGGCTTGCCATCGCCGTTTCAGACCCTATACTTTGCCTCATGTTGCAGCGCAGCAATTGGAGATTCAAGACATCACCAGACTCAGCTGAGCAACTATTTTTTTAACTCACAGGAGATTCGAATATGTTGACCGCTGAACAAGTTATGGCCTCACAAAAAGCCACCATGGAAACCCTTTTCGGCCTGACAAACAAGGCTTTCGAAGGCGTTGAAAAATTGGTCGAGCTGAATGTCCAAGCTTCCAAAGCCGCTTTGGCCGAAACTGCCAACCAAACGCAAGCACTGATGGGCGTCAAAGACGCACAAGAATTGTTGGCCATGCAAGCTGGCCTGATGCAGCCACTGGCTGAAAAAACCGCTGCTTACAGCCGTCATTTGTACGACATCGCTACCGGCACCAGCGCCGAGTTCAGCAAAGCCCTTGAAGGCCAAGCCACCGAAGCCCAAGCTAAATTCATGGGCTTGGTCGACGGTGCCTCGAAAAATGCACCGGCCGGCTCTGAAACCGCCGTGGCTGTCATGAAGAGCGCCGTCGCTGCAGCCAACAACGCTTTCGAGTCGGTCCAGAAAGCCGTCAAACAAGCCACTGACATGGCCGAAGCCAACTTCGCAACCGTGAGCAACACCGCGGTCAACGCTGCCAAAGCACCCGTTGCCAAAAAGCGTTAATTTTCATTGAGTTGTCTCCTCGGGTCTCCGGTAAACCTAGCGTTTCCAGACCCGTTCAAAGCCCGCCTTGTGCGGGCTTTTTTTGCTTCTTGCCTCGGTCGGAGCTATCGCTGCGCCACGGAAGCCGCGTCCAGCTTCAAGCGCAGCGCAGGCAGCGCTGCACGCATAGCCGCCCTGCCCGCCTCAATGGCTTTGAGTCGAGCAGAGAAATCTGCACTCTTGAGCCCGACCAAAGACGGCCGGATGATGATGTCCGCGTCTTTCAGTTCATGCTGGTTGATGCTTCTGCCCATAATCGAAAAGGTCTGCAGCAAAATCTGCAAGGTGTCATTGGCGGTGTTCTCTTCGGGCACGGTCGAAATGTCGACAGCAATCACCAGCTCAGCCCCCATCTGCCGCGTAAAACGCACCGGTACGGGTGCAACCAAGCCGCCATCCACGTAATCTCGCCCGCTGATCCGCACCGGCACAAAGACACCCGGCACGGCACTTGACGCACGCACGGCTGTGCCAGTGTCACCGCGCTGAAACATCACCGCCTGTCCATTGCCAAGAT
>JBEDKR010000344.1:0-3088 GCA_041172005.1 Pseudomonadota bacterium | reverse complement strand
GACAAGCAGTGGTACCCGATTTACGAAAAAATGGTGGAGCACGACATCCCCGCCATGATCCATGTGAGCACCAGCTGCAACGCCTGCTTTCACACCACCGGCGCGCATTACCTGAACGCGGACACAACGGCCTTCATGCAGTGCCTGACCAGTGATTTGTTCAAAGACTTTCCGACGCTGCGCTTTTTGATTCCGCATGGCGGCGGCGCGGTGCCCTACCACTGGGGCCGCTTTCGCGGGCTGGCGCAAGAGATGAAAAAGCCGCTGCTCGAAGAGCATTTGCTGAACAATATTTTCTTCGACACCTGCGTTTACCACCAACCCGGCATCGACTTGCTGAACACCGTGATCCCGGTGAAGAACGTCTTGTTTGCGTCCGAGATGATCGGTGCTGTGCGCGGCATTGATCCGCAAACGGGCCATTACTACGACGACACCAAACGCTACATCGAGTCCTCAAAAATCCTCAGCGATGCGGACCGTTTTCAAATTTATGAAGGCAATGCGCGCCGGGTGTTTCCGCGCCTCGACGCCGCCCTCAAACTCAAAGGCCAATGACCATGAGCGACAACTTAGACCTCTTCAATCTGCTCGGCGTTGTCAAACGCAACATCGTGCGCGCCGACAAGGCGGCTGTCGAGAAACTCTCGCGCTTTGGCGTCTCAACTTTGCACGAAGCCATGGGCCGCGTCGGTCTCATGAAGCCCTACATGCGGCCGATTTACCCGAGCGCGCGCATCTGCGGCACGGCTGTGACGATCTTGCTGCAGCCCGGTGACAACTGGATGATGCATGTGGCGGCCGAGCAGTTGCAGCCCGGTGACGTGGCCGTGGCCGCGTGCACCACCGACAACGACGATGGTTTTTTTGGCGACTTGCTGGCGACCTCGTTCCGCTCGCGCGGCGCCATCGGTCTGATCATCGACGGTGGCGTGCGCGACGTCAACGACCTCACTGAGATGAACTTTCCGGTCTTCAGCCGCGCCATTCATTCCAAGGGCACGATCAAGGCCACGCTCGGCTCGGTCAACGTGCCGGTGGTTTGCGCCGGTGCCTTCGTTAATCCGGGTGACGTCATCGTCGCCGACATCGACGGCGTGGTGGTGATCCCTGCCGCGCGCGCCATGGAAGTCGCCAACGCCGCCGAAAAACGCGAAGCCCTAGAAGCCGACAAGCGCGCGCAGTTCGCCTCCGGCGCACTCGGGCTGGACATGTACAAGATGCGCGAGCCGCTTGAAAAAGCCGGTATGCGCTACATCGACTGAAGCGTTTCACCGCACGTGCTCATCAGCTTATAAAAGAAAGAGACCCATGAACTTGCGTAGAAAAATACTGTTGAGTCTGGTGTCAGGGGTTCTGGTGCTGGCCGCCGGCTGTGCGGCTGTCTCACCGGCCGCCAACCAAGCCATAGACCCCGTCATTGTCAAGATGCTGGCACCCACCGGCAGCTTGCGTGTGGGCGTCTATCTCGGCAGCCCGACATCGCTGGTGCGCGACCCTAAAACTGGCGACAAAGCCGGTATCGCGTTCGAGCTTGGCAGCGCCTTCGGGCGTCAATTGGGCGTGCCGGTGGAGATCAAGGAATTCGCCCGTCTGGCCGATGTGTTGGTCGCCCTCAAGGCCGGCGCAGTGGACTTCACTTTCACCAACGCCACTGAAGTGCGCGCTCGAGACATGGACTTCACCGCGCCCTTGTTGCGACTTGAACTCGGCTATCTGGTGCCACCCGCATCGACGCTGAAAAGCGTCGCAGATGTTGACCGTGCTGGCGTCCGCGTGGGTGTGGCGCAGGGCAGCTCTTCGCAAGGTGCTTTGGGTCGGCTGTTCAAGAGCGCCTCAGTGGTGCCAGCGCCGTCTGTCGTGCAAGCGCAAGTCATGTTCCGAGACGGCCAGCTGGATGCTTTTGCCACCAACAAAGGCATCCTCAACGAGATGGCTGACGCGCTGCCTGGTTACCGTATTTTGGACGGTCGCTGGGGCATCGAAACCATGGCCATCGCGATACCGCAGCAACGCGGCGCGGGCATGCCTTACTTGCGTCAGTTTGCCGAAGATGCACGCAGTTCAGGTTTACTGGCCGGCATTGTTAAGCGCGCTGGCTTGCGCGGCACCAGCCAAGACTGATTTTTTCTTTTCACGGATTCACCCATCATGAACTCATTCAAAACTTCTAAACCTGCACCGCTGCAGACTCGCCGGCATGGCCTTGCCGCTTTGCTGTTGTGCGCCTGCGGTGTCAGCCTGTTGAGCAGTCCTGCGCTGGCCCAGAGCTATCCGGTCAAGCCGATCAAGCTCGTCGTCGGTTATCCGGCTGGCGGCGCAGTGGACATCGTGGCCCGCACCATCGGTCAGACCTTGTCGGCCAGCATGGGTCAGCCCTTTGTCATTGAAAACAAACCGGGTGCTGGCACCAATATCGCCGTTAAGCATGTCATCGACAGCCCGGCCGATGGCTACACCTTGATGTTGGCCGCCAATGCCTTGGCTGCCAACATGTCGCTCTACCAGCCAGCGCCTTTTGACGCTGAAAAAGAGCTGACGCCAATTGCGCTGGTCGGCCGCGTGCCGGTGGTGCTGGCCGTCAACGCAGCCACAGGTCCGGCGACGCTGGCCAAACTAATTGAGCTGGCCAAAGCCAAGCCTGGCAGCGTTAACTACGCCAGCCCGGGCAATGGCTCGACCCCGCACATGGCGATAGAGTTGTTCCAAGCGACGGCGGGTATTTCAATGTCGCATGTGCCTTACCGTGGCGGCGGTCCGGCCATCACCGACGTCATTGGTGGTCAGTTGCCCGTGGTCGCTGTCAACGCGCTGGAGGCACTGCCCCACGTCAAGAGCGGGCGTCTGCGCGTGTTGGCTGTGTTGAGCCCAACCCGTGCGGCCACGTTGCCCGACGTACCGACCATGGCTGAGAGCGGTTTTCCGGGTTTTGAGGCTTCTGTCTGGTACGGTTTGGTGGCACCTGCCGCGACACCCAAGGCGGTGGTCCAGCGGCTGCACGCTGAAGTTCAGAAGGCTTTGCAAACCCCAGAGGTGCGCGAGCGTATGGCTGCGGTGGGCGGCGTCGTGTTGCCCGGGAGCATGGAGC
>JBEDKR010000343.1:0-3097 GCA_041172005.1 Pseudomonadota bacterium | reverse complement strand
ATTGAGGCGCCAGCGGCTGGCGCCTCAACCTGTCAAACTTGGGATCTACTAGGCGCCGGCCCGCAAGCTTGCCTTTTGATTCTTTTGCTCTTTTTCCGCTTGCCCATCGAAAGCCTTCGCCTTGCCCTCTCCCCGTTCCCATTTCTCTTCCCGCAGCTCCGGCATCAACGATCCACATCTGCCAAGCTTGGCCGGCCGCGCTTACAGCTGCCAGTGCGGTCGTCCGGTTTTTTTCAGGAACAGCCAATGCTTGGCCTGCGGGACGCCACTTGGCTACGACCCGCACAGCGCCCAATTGCTTTCACTGATGCCCGCCGAGGCATCGACAGCACCTGAAGCGCTAGCGCTATGGCGGGCGTGGCAAGTGCCCGCAGTTTCCGAAGATTTGAACGTTATTAGCTACGGTCGCTGCCTGAACTTAACAACACCCGCCGCCTGCAACTGGCTGGTGCCCAGCACGGACGCATTCGGCAGCACAACCGGCCTGTGCCGAGCCTGCCAACTCAACCACCAAATCCCTGACTTGAACGACCCCGAACACCGGGACAACGGTCGGCTGTGGGGCTTGGTCGAGCTGGCCAAGCGGCGCTTGGTGTCTGCGCTCATGGTGCTGGGCTTGCCCGTGGCGTCCAAACTCACGGAAGACCCCGAGCACGGTTTGATGTTTGATTTTTTGCGTTCAGACAGCGAAGGCGGCCACGTCATGACCGGGCACGACACCGGCCTCATCACCATCAGCTTGGTCGAGGCTGATGACGCAACGCGTGAGGCCGCACGTCAAGCCATGCACGAGCCCTACCGCACGCTGCTCGGGCATTTTCGCCATGAAGTAGGCCACTATTACTGGGACCGACTGGTCTGGGGCACCGACTGGATGGAAGGCTTTCACACCTTGTTTGGCGATGAGACCACCGACTATGCAGAAGCCTTGCAGCGCCACTATGAGAATGGCCCCGCTGTGGATTGGCAGCAGCACTACGTCAGCGCCTACGCCAGCACGCACCCGTGGGAAGACTGGGCCGAGTGCTGGGCGCATTACCTGCACATGCGTGACACTGTCGACACAGCATCAAGCTTTGGCTTGAGCGCCAAGAAAATGCAGCTCGAGTTCACGCCCTTTGCCATCGACGCGCTGTATCTGCCCAAGCACCCCAAGGCCAAACGGTTTTTGGCTTTCTTGAATGACTGGACACGGCTCACCACCCTGCTCAACGAGATGTCGCGTTCCATGGGTCAACCTGACTTTTATCCCTTCGTGTTGCCGCGCGAGGTGGTCGCCAAGTTGCACTTCATTCACCTGCTGGTGACTTCTGCTGGCGAGTCTTCTCAAAGAGAAAAAACGGCAGCCTCTGGCCGTCTCTCAGCGAGGAATTTGGCGTCTGGGAAAGCCCTCTCGTAAGTGTGCAAATCTGCTTGATAGCAACCGCAAGCGATGCTGTGTAGCGCCGCCTCATTGAGCAACATGACATAACCCCGGCTGTAGCTGATGAGGCCACGCCGTTGAAAAGCAGTGGCCGCTTGCGTCACACTCTCTCGCCGCACACCGAGCATGCGGGAGAAAACTTCATGCGTCAGGAACAGCTCGTTTGAGGAGATTCGATCACGCGTCGTCAACAAGGCGCGCGCCAGCCGCTGCACAACCGAATGGAGGTTGATACAAACCGCTTGCTGCGCCAGTTGGCTCAGGCGCGCATCGGCATAGCGGTTCAGCACTTCACGCAGACAACTGCTTTGTTGCAGGTGCTGTTGCAGTGTTTTTCGGGGCAAGCGAAAGGCCCGCCCTGCAGCCTGCACGCGGGCATGAAAAGCAGAGTCTTCAACGTCCAACACCACCGAGGTGTGGAACATGCCTTCAGGGCCCACTTGCGCGATGGCCATGTCGGCGGCGGACGGCACCGGCAAGATGATCGAGACAAAGCCTTCCACTGGAAACCAAACGTGCGTTGATACCTCCCCCGCCACACACACCATGGCATGCAGCTCGAGTTCAACCAATTCACTGTGCGCGAGCAACAAGCTGCGCTCCTGCGGTGGCAAAGTTGCAATCAATTGATTCGCCAATGACAAATTTTTCTGCACCACAACGCTCCCTCATCTGACGCTTACCGACCCGCGACACAAACCGTCAGAAACATTGCACTCGCAATCAACTTCGGGTGACGCCCAACCGCTGGTAACGTTCTGTAGCTTGTATGTCGGGTTATGTCGGCGCATTAACGATTGCACACTGATTTTTCACGTGTGCAGGTGCTCAGTGCAGAGCTGCTGGTTCAGCAACATTCATGACACAAATACTGACGCTGCGAGCGAGGCGCGGCAGTCTAGTCACTCGTCGCGGCGCTTAACAGACCCATCGGCGCTCATCACCAATCTCTCGCATCTGACAGTTGTGTGCGCCAGCACACATACAAGGATAAGAGCAAGCTGCCGCCTGACATTAAAGTCTTTGAGCGCTGTGCTGAACTCGCTGTGTAAATGCTGCGCTCGCGATGGTCTTGCTGATGTCTATGAATTCAATCCGTGTATGTCGACTCCGACTCCTACGCCATTTGCGCGCACTGGCCGCCTCTTATGCGCTCGTGGTCGTCGCAACAAGCCTGTGCAACGTAGCAACAGCACAAGCGATCAAAAATTCCCAGATCACACCCCGCCCCGGCGAGCCGGTCACGCTGAACTTCGTCAACGCAGAGATCGACGCCGTGGCCCGCACCATGGCCACCATTACCGGCCGCAACGTGGTGGTCGACCCGCGCGTCAAAGGCACGCTGACGCTCATCACTGAAAACCCGGTGGCGCCTTTGACAGCCTTTGGCCAGTTTGCGACGCAGCTGCGTGTGCAAGGCTTTGCCGTGGTGGACGCTGCAGGGCTTTACAAGATCGTGCCCGAGGCCGACGCCAAAATGCAAGGCGGCTCGGTCTCCGTCGGCACAGCGCTGGGCACCAGCAACCAGATCGTCACGCAAATATTCAGGCTCACCCATGAGGCTGCCAACAACCTGCTGCCCGTGCTCAGGCCCTTGATCACGCCCAACAACACCATCAGCGTGAACCCAGGCAACAACTCGCTGGTGATCACCGACTATGCCGACAACCTGCA
>JBEDKR010000342.1:0-3104 GCA_041172005.1 Pseudomonadota bacterium | reverse complement strand
CGAATACCAAACGTTGGCCACCTCGCTGGCTTTAGATGAATCCTTGATCTGGAAAATGATCTGTGATTCGCCCGGCTTGGAGTAGCTGCGGATCTTGTCCGCATACGGTACTTCTTGCAACGTGCGCTCGATTTTATCCGTCACCTGTTCAGCCACCTGCTGCGCGGTCGCGCCCGGCCAATAAGTACGCACCACCATCGCCCGAAAGGTGAACGGTGGGTCTTCGTCCTGCCCCAACTGGAAATAGGACGCCAGCCCGAACACCATCAAAACCACCATCAGGTAGCGCGTGAGCGCTGGATGATCTAAGGCCCAGCGAGACAAATTAAATGACTTCATGCTCGGCTCACTTGGCTGCTTGTGTGGGCTGGTACAGCGTGACTTTCTGTCCGGCAGACAAGACGTGCACACCGGCGCTGATGACCTGCATGCCTGGCTCCAGACCGGATGCCACCACGGCCTCGTTGCCATCGGCCGTGGCAATTTGCACCGCTTGGGAGCGCAGCGTCATGTTGGCAGGCTCCAACACCCAAACAGCAGTACCTTGGCCTTCTTGCCGCAACGCCGAGGTTGGCAGCTTGATGACTTGTCTGCCCTGCAAACCCGTGCCGCCTGAAGCCACACTGGACACATTCACCGTGGCACCCAATGCCGGCACCACCTGGTTGGCGTTCAACGCCACCTTGACCTGAAAAGTCCGCGTGACCGGGTCCGCACTGGCCGACACTTCACGAACCACGCCGCTCAACTCGGTGTTGTGTGGCCAGACTTTGACCCGCATTTTCAGACCCGGCTGCATGGCCGCCAAGCGGTCTTCGGGCACCGCAAACACAGCATCCCGAGCACCGTCCGTGGCGATCCGAAAGACCGGTGTTCCAGCCGCTACCACTTGGCCAGCCTCTGCCTCCACCGCCGTGACAACGCCGTCAACGGTGGCCAGCAACACCGCGTAGCTGGCTTGATTGCTCTGCGCCGCCAACTGCGACTGCGCTTGTTCCAACTGTGCCTGCGCTGCTTTGAGCGTGGCCTCACGTCGCTCCAGTTCGGCAGCGCTGATGAAGTTTTCTACCCGCAAGTCTTTGTAGCGTTTGAAGTCAGCTGCTGCCAAGTCACGATTCGTCAAGGCCGCGGCGGCTTGTGAGCGGGCTGCATCCACCGCCAGTTTGTAGTCTTGCGGATCAAGCTGCGCCAACACTTGGCCAGACTTGACGCGCTGACCCAGTTCGGCCTGCCGCGAAATGATCTTGCCGCCCACCCGGAAAGCCAAGCGGGCCTCGACTTGCGCCCTCACCTCGCCCGCAAACTCACTGCCGGCTCGGAAAGTTTCCATGCCGACGGTCAGCACCTTGACGGCGCGCACCGGCTCTTCGGTCGGCGGTGTTTTGGTGCAACCACCAAGGACAGCCAAAACAGCTGTAAAAGCCGCAATAGCGGCGACGAAGTTATTTTTTTTCATGAAAGAAACGGCTGGCTGACGGGCTGAGCAAAATGGCTGAAATTCTCGTTACTGACTGATCGGTTAGTAATCTAAAAGAAGCGCTTCAAATTGTCAAGCGACAATCTCGCCATGAAGGCCAGCACCCCACCCTCGACACCCGCCAATCTTGATGCAAAGGGGATGAGTGGCATGCAGAGCGTTCAGCATTACGAGAACTTTCCGGTGGCCTCACTGCTGTGTCCGGCACGCTTTCGCCCGCCCATTGCGGCGATTTATCACTTCGCGCGCACCGCCGACGACATCGCCGATGAAGGCGACGCCAGCCCGTCCGAACGACTGGCCGGCTTGGCCGCCTACCGGGCCGACCTGAATGCTGTCAGCCAGGGCCACGCCGTTTCTGAGCGCTGGCCGACCGTCTTTGCCGCCCTCGGACCGGTGCTGCAACAGTGGCAATTACCGCTGCCTTTGCTCACCGACCTGCTCAGTGCGTTCGAGCAAGACATCGTTCAAACCCGCTACGCCGACCAAGCCGAGTTGCTGGACTATTGCCGCCGTTCGGCCAACCCGATTGGGCGTTTGTTGCTCCATCTTTACGGTGTGCAAGACGCCAAAGCCTTAGCGCAAAGCGACTGCATTTGCACAGCACTGCAACTGGTCAACTTCTGGCAAGACCTGAGCGAGGACATTCCGCGCGGCCGCATTTACCTGCCAGCTGATCTACAAGCCAAACACGGTGTGAGCGAAGCCGAACTACTGAGCCAGCAGCTCTCAAACAACACCCGCGCACTGGTGGCCGACAGCGTCGACTGGGCCCGCCAACTCATGCAGCAAGGCGCACCGCTGGTCAAACAAGTCCCCGGTCGGGCCGGCTGGGAACTGCGGCTGGTGGTACAAGGCGGTTTGCGCATAGCAGAGCGCATTGAACAGCTGGACTTTGCCACGCTGCAGCAGCGGCCAGTCATTGGCAAACGCGATGCGCTGTTGATGGGCTGGCGCACGCTCTGGATGTAGCCAACATCTAGCCGCAAACCGGACCACGCTTGCGGCGACAATCTCAGCATGAATCCAGCGCAGTACGTCCAGCAAAAAGCCGCCGCCTCCGGCAGCAGCTTTTATTACGCCTTCCTCTTTTTGCCGAAAGAACGGCGCGCCGCCATCACCGCCTTTTATGCGTTTTGCCGCGAGGTCGATGACGTTGTCGACGAAGTCACCGACCCCGGCGTGGCCGGCACCAAGCTCGCTTGGTGGCAAACCGAGGTCGGCAAAGCCTTTGCCGGCAACCCGTCGCACCCGGTCATGAAAGCCCTGATGCCCTGCGCCGCCCAATACGGCATTGAAGCGCGGCACTTGCTCGCCGTCATCGAAGGCTGCCAGTTGGACTTGGTGCAAAACCGCTTCCTCGACTACACCGCCTTGAAGAACTATTGCCACTTGGTGGCTGGCGAGGTCGGCGAAGTCGCGGCGCGCATCTTTGGCCAGACAGAGCCCAGCACCACGGCTTATGCGCACAAGCTCGGGCTGGCGTTTCAGCTCACCAACATCATTCGCGATGTCGGCGAAGACGCCCTGCGCGGCCGCATTTACCTGCCCATGAGCGAGCTGCAGCAGTTCGATGTCAAAGCCCATGAAATCCTGAACCGCCAATATTCCGAACGCTTCACCGCGT
>JBEDKR010000341.1:0-3104 GCA_041172005.1 Pseudomonadota bacterium | reverse complement strand
GTCCCATTGGCGGCGGCGATTCATGCAAGGATTGTCCACAATACGGCAGCGCTGCCGCAAACTGACCGTCCGTTCCCACACCATGACCCAGCCTCACGAATTTGATCCCCAACTGCTCAGCGAAGTGGCTGCACTGCCCGCCATGCCCGGCGTGTACCGTTACTTTGACGCGGAAGGCGGCGTGCTGTACGTAGGCAAGGCGCGCAACCTGAAAAAACGCGTCACCAGTTATTTTCAGAAAAATCATGGCGGAACCCGCATTGGGCTGATGGTCACGCGCATCGTGCGTATGGAAACCACGGTGGTGCGCTCTGAGGCTGAAGCACTGCTGCTTGAAAACAACCTGATCAAGACGCTGCACCCACGCTTCAACATTCTGTTCAGGGACGATAAAAGCTACCCGTATCTGAAGCTGACGGCGGCGCAAATTCCAGAGCGAGCGACTCAAGCGACTGAAAAAAGCGCGACACAACTGCCTGCATCGGCTTTCCCGCGGATGGCTTACTACCGCGGTGCGATTGAAAAAAAGCACCATTATTTCGGCCCCTACCCGAGCGCATGGGCGGTGAAAGAAAGCATCTTGCTGCTGCAAAAAGTGTTTCGCTTGCGCACTTGTGAGGACACGGTCTTTAACAACCGCACCCGGCCTTGTCTGCTGTACCAGATCAAGCGTTGCACGGCGCCTTGTGTGGGTCACATCAGCGCTGAGCAATATGCCATGGACACCGCGAATGCTGCGCGGTTTTTGCGTGGTCAGACACAAGACATCGTGACCGAGCTGGAGCGGAAAATGCAGCACCACGCAGAACTGCTGGAGTTTGAGCAGGCCGCCGAGTTACGCAACCAGATCGCGGCGTTGTCGAACATCCTGCATCAGCAGGCGATGGAAACCGGCGGAGACAAAGACGTTGATATTCTGGCGGTCAAAGTGCATGGCGGCAAAGCCTGTGTCAACTTGGCGATGGTGCGCGGTGGTCGCCACTTGGGTGACCGGCCGTATTTCCCTAGCCATGTGCAAGACGCAACTGACATGGCTGCCTTGGATGTCGAGTTGGCTGAAGCCATGACGGCGGAGGCTTTAGAGTCTGACGTGAGCGCCATTCCAACGGAGTCAATCACCGACTCAGCGCCATCCGCAGCCCCAAAGCCAGTCAAGATGAAGTCTCCGAAATCAGTCGAGTCCCTGATCCTCGAAGCCTTCATTGCCCAGCACTACATTGACGTGCTGGTGCCGCCCACGCTGGTCTGCTGCGCGCCGGTGGACAAAGACCTGATCCGGGCGCTATCGGCGCAGACAGGGGTGCGCATCAGCGCTGTTCACCAGCCGCGTGAGCAACGCCGCATCTGGCTAGAGATGGCCCAGAAAAATGCCGATCTGCAACTGGCCCGACTGTTGGCCGAACAGGGTTCGCAGCAGGCGCGCACGCGAGCGCTGGCCGAGGCGCTTGAGCTGCCGACGGACAAACTAGATTTGCTGCGCATTGAGTGTTTTGACGTGTCGCACACGGCGGGCGAGGCGACGCAGGCTTCGTGCGTGGTGTTCCATGACCACAAGATGCAAAGCGCCGAATATCGTCGCTACAACATCGACGGCATCACACCGGGCGACGACTACGCTGCCATGCGCCAAGTGCTGTTGCGCCGATATACCAAATTGGCCGAGGCCGCGCGCAACAATGAAGCCAAGCTGCCTGACCTGGTGCTGATTGACGGCGGCAAAGGCCAGGTCTCGATGGCGCGCGAAGTGTTTGAAGAATTGGGACTCGACTTGGGCCTGATCGCCGGCGTTGAAAAAGGCGAAGGCCGCAAAGTCGGCTTGGAAGAACTGGTTTTTGCCGATGGCCGCGAGAAGGTTTACCTCGGTCGTGACTCTGCCGCTTTGATGCTGATTGCGCAGATCCGCGATGAGGCGCACCGCTTCGCCATCACCGGCATGCGGGCGCGGCGCGCCAAGGTGCGGGTTGGCGGCAGCAAGCTCGAAGATATTGCCGGCATTGGCCCGAAGAAACGCGCCAACTTGTTGCAGCGCTTTGGCGGAATTCGCGGTGTGACCTCTGCCAGTGCGGAAGATATTGCGACGGTGGAGGGCATTTCGAAGGAGCTGTCTGAGGAGATTTATCGGGCCTTGCATTGAGCTTGTCGAGCCAGTCTTGCCGCTCGTGCCAAAATCCTGTCATGTTTCTAACCATACCCACGCTTATGACCTGGACTCGCATCGTGGCGATTCCGCTGATCGTGGGTATTTTTTACCTCGATATTTCCCCGGAAAAGCAGAACCTGATTGCCACAGTGATGTTCGTCGTCTTCGCTGCGACCGACTGGCTGGACGGCTTCTTGGCTCGTAAGCTGAACCAGATGTCTTCGTTCGGCGCGTTCTTAGACCCTGTGGCAGACAAGTTTCTGGTCTGCGCTTCTTTGCTGGTATTGGTGCATTTGCAACGCGCGGACGTTTTTGTGGCGCTCATCATCATCGGCCGCGAAATTGCGATTTCGGCCTTGCGTGAATGGATGGCCATGATAGGCGCGACCAAAAGCGTGGCGGTGCACATGATTGGCAAGGTCAAAACCTCGGTTCAGATGATTGCCATCCCATTCTTGCTGTATGACACCGTCTTGTTCGGTACCGTGGACACGAATCTGTGGGGCACTTGGCTGATTTGGTTGTCGGCCGTGTTGACTGTCTGGTCGATGGTTTATTACTTGAAAAAAGCCATTCCGGAAATTCGCGCTCGCGCCAAATGAGCGACGCGTCCGGCGGCAAGGGGCAGGGCGCCAGCGGCGCTCCCTCAGCCATCAGTTTTTGGCTGCGCGCCATGCCGGTGGTCTTTGTGTTGATTTGGAGCACCGGCTTTATCGTCGCCAAGTTTGGGCTGCCGTATGCCTCGCCGCTGACCTTTCTGGTCATTCGTTACGTTCTTTCCATTCTGTGCTTTTTGGTCTGGATCCAGTTCTCTGGCGCTCCATGGCCGACCAACCGCCGCCAGTGGGGACACCTCGCCGTCACCGGCCTCTTGATGCACGCCGGTTATCTTGGTGGCGTCTGGGTGGCCGTCAAGGCGGGCATGGGGTCTGGCTTGGTTGCCCTGATAGTGGGCCTGCAACCC
>JBEDKR010000340.1:0-3118 GCA_041172005.1 Pseudomonadota bacterium | reverse complement strand
GGCCTCAAGCACGCCTAGTCCTGTGCCTTGCCTAAGAAACAAATCAACGATGGCGAGGTTCCACTCACCCTGATTTTGTGTGAGCCATTGCCGGCCTTCGAGCTCAGTTTCTGCAGTTCCCACCGCATGAACACAGGTCAATTCTTCGAGAGTGCCAATCAGATTCTCCCTGATCGTGGCGTTGTCTTCGACGATAAAAGTCTTCAATCTCACTTGAGGTCCAGTAATCGTGACGGCTGGGTTTCAGAGCTCTTCATTGGGTCGGAGAACTCTTGCTTTGAGCCAGTGGGGTAATTCGTGTTTCGTCATGTATCGCCGATGAATTCTGACAGTGACTTGATGCCGAGCGTGTAGGGCAACACCTACACTTTTGCAACATGTTGCTTAAATAAGAAAAAGTTCCCGCGAAATAGCGCTGTTGCGCTTGCTCTCGGAAGTTTGAGTTTCAATGACCCGAACAGTGCTCTGTCTTAAGAGTGCCGCAGACCTTGCAAGTGGCTTGTCGTTTGGCACCCATGTCAGTCCAGCGCATGTGCCTTGCGTCCAGCATCAGCAGCCGGCCCGCCAAGGACTCACCAAAACCACACAGCAGCTTCAGCGCCTCCGCTGCTTGCATACTGCCCACAATGCCGACCAGCGGGGCGAAAACACCCATGGTGGCGCAGTCGGTTTCTTCGGGTGCCTCGGCCTCAGGAAACAAGCAGGCGTAGCAGGGGGCCGATGGTAGTCGTGCGTCAAAGACCGAGACCTGCCCATCGAGCTGCAAAGCCGCCCCCGAGACCAGCGGTTTGGCATACAGCACGCAGGCGCGGTTGATGGCGTGGCGGGTTTGAAAATTGTCGGTGCAGTCGAGCACCACATCGGCTTGTTGAACCAGCTTGCTCAGTAGGGCGTCGTCGGCTCGCTGCGTCACCGCGCTGACCTGAACATCGGGATTGATCTGGGCAATCGCCTCGGCGATCGACAGCGCTTTGAACTGGCCAATGCGCGCCGTGGTGTGCGCAATCTGCCGTTGCAGGTTGGTGGCTTCAACGCGGTCGTGGTCGACCACTGTGATGCGGCCAACGCCCGCGCTGCCCAGATAAAGTGCAGCGGGCGAACCGAGTCCGCCCGCGCCAATGATCAGCGCATGAGAAGCCAGTAGCCGAGTTTGTCCGTCAATGCCAATCTCATCGAGCAGAATATGCCGCGAGTAGCGCAGCAGCTGTGCATCATTCATAGGGAAAGAGCCAAGATCAGCCCCAACTTCAATTTTCTTTCTTGGCTTCCTTGCGCTCCACCATGGTCTTGCTGACGACGACAGGCTGGCCTTTGAGGTGATTCAGGGCTTGAATCAACGGGAAATCCTTGGCGCTGCCAAATTCAGGTGGCCGGCGTTGCTCAGGGGTTTTGCGCGATTCTTCTTCCAGCCGTTTCATGGCTATTTCGCGGGCTTGCTCACGAGCGGGGTCTTTGACTTCGGCACCTTGGCCGCTGTTCAGGTGTTTTTCCAGATCAGCTTCACGCGTGCGCAAAGCAGCGAACGGACTGCCTTCCAGCGTTTCATCGACCATCACGTCCGGAATAATGCCGGTGGCTTGAATCGACTTGCCGCTAGGGGTGAAGTAACGAGCGGTGGTGAGCTTCAAACCTGTGTCTGGGCCGAGCGGACGCACGGTCTGCACGGAGCCCTTGCCGAAGGTCTGGTTGCCCATGATGGTGGCGCGCTTGTAGTCTTGCAGGGCGCCAGCCACGATCTCGCTCGCCGAGGCCGAACCTTCATTGACCAAGACCACCAGCGGCACGGTTTTCAAGGCAGCCGGCAGGCGTTTGAGCGGGTCAGCACCACGCCGGGAGTAAAACTCGGGCGATGCTTTGTAGGTGAACTTGCTTTCGGCAAGCTGGCCGTTGGTCGACACCACAGTGACGTTCTCAGGCAAGAAGGCCGCCGACACCGCGACGGCGGCATCCAACAAACCGCCCGGATCATTGCGCAGGTCAAGCACCAAGCCTTTGAGGTTGGGTTCTTGCTTGTAAATCTGCTCTAGCTTAGTGACGAAGTCTTCGACAGTGCGTTCCTGGAACTGGCTCAGGCGAATCCAAGCGTAGCCCGGCTCAACGACTTTGCTGCGAACCGACTGGGTGCGGATTTCTTCACGCGTGATGGAGACCGGGAAGGTGCGGTTCTCGTCTTTACGGAAAATCGTCAGCATCACTTTGGTCTGTGGCTCGCCGCGCATTTTCTTGACAGCGTCGTTCAGACTCATGCCTTTGACGAAGCTGTCGTCAATTTTCGTGATCAGGTCGTTGGGCTTCAGGCCAGCCCGGTCGGCAGGTGAGCCTTCGATCGGCGACACCACCTTGACGAGGCCATCTTCTTGGCTGATCTCAATACCAACGCCGACGAATCGGCCGCTGGTGCCTTCACGGAATTCTTTGAAAGACTTTTTGTCGAAATAAACCGAGTGTGGATCGAGGCTGGCGACCATGCCTGCAATGGCATCGGTGATGAGTTTTTTCTCGTCTACCGGTTCGACGTAATCACTCTTGACCATGCCGAAAACAGCGGCTAATTGCTGCAATTCTTCAAGTGGCAGAGGCGCCATGCCGCCACGCGCTACCGCTTGTAGTTGCACGGTGGTCAATGCGCCTGCAATGGCACCCACCGAAATCCAGCCCGCTACCTTGAGTTTGTGACCCATAAAAAACACCTTCATTGGCCTTGTCCCTAAGACGATACAACACGTGCTGCACAAGCCTAGGGCAAGAATGTCAAGCAATATACACCTTGGAGGAAAGCCCTGTGTTTGAGTTCCTCAGGAAACCCGCTCGAGCGCAAAACAGTTGTTACAGACGTCCTGCGATTTGATCCGGTCGCCTAGCTTTTGCCCTGCGCTGCCACCGCCGCAGCGGCCTTGGCGATCGCCTCGGTGTCGCCTAAGTAATAGTGGCGAATCGGTTTGAGTTCTGCATCCAGCTCATACACCAGCGGAATGCCGTTGGGAATGTTCAGGCCAACGATGTCCTCGTTGGACATGTTGTCCAAGTACTTGACCAGCGCCCGGATGGAATTGCCGTGAGCGGCCACCACAATACGCTTGCCAGCCTTGATCGCCGGCGCCATCGACTCGTTCCAAAA
>JBEDKR010000339.1:0-3124 GCA_041172005.1 Pseudomonadota bacterium | reverse complement strand
AAACACTGGACGGCACACCCGGTGTCAGCAGCACTTACTTTGGCCCCAACGCCAGCCGGCCCATCATTCGTGGCCTTGACGGCGATCGCATCCGTATCTTGAACAATGGCGGCGGGTCAATGGATGTTTCCAGCCTGAGTTATGACCATGCGGTGACGCTGGATCCGTTGAGCATTGAGCGCATTGAAGTGTTGCGCGGCCCCGGGGCCTTGATGTACGGCGGCAGCGCTGTCGGCGGCGTTGTCAATGTGATCGACAACCGGATTGCGCGCGAGCCGCAGTTTGGCGAGGAGGGTGGCGTCAGCGGCAAAGCGGATTTGAACTTTGCCACCGGCAATTCAGAGCGCGGCAAGGGCGTGCTGCTGGAGACCGGCAACACGCGTTACCAGTTGCACGTGGATGCGTTTGAACGCAAGACCGGCGATGTGCGTGTGCCGATTGATCTTGAATGCACAAAAGACGGAACCACCACACGCCGCAAAATTTGCAACTCGGCGAGTGACACCAGCGGGCAAGCCCTAGGTGGATCGCTGTTTTTTGACAACGGTTATCTGGGTGCCTCGGCCACCAACTATAAAAGCACCTACGGTACCGTAGCCGAAGACAACGTCAACATTGGCATGAAGTCCAACCGTTATGCGCTCGAAGGCGAGCTTCGAAATTTGGGTGGCTTTATCCAAAGCGTCAAAGGCCAACTCGGTCACACGGACTATACCCACACCGAGTTTGCCGACGGCCAAGCTGAAACGGTTTTCAAAAACAAAGGCAGTGATTTGCGGCTTGAGGCGCGTCATGCCAAGCGTGGCAATTTTGAGGGTGTGCTTGGTTTTCAGACGGAAAGCAACCGATTTTCGGCGGATGGTGCGGAGGCCTTTGCGCCACACAGCAAAACCGATCAGACGGCGGTCTTCGCCTATGAGGAAATGGCCACCAGCTGGGGCAAGCTGAGTTTGGGCGGTAGGCTTGAGTCGATCCGTATCGAGTCTTTTGGCAATCCAGATCCAACCATTGATCGCTTCTCCACGGGTGTCAGAGACTTCACGACAGGCAGCTACGCCTTGGGCAGTTTGTGGAATGTGGCGCCCGGCTGGAAACTAACCGGCAATCTGGCTTACACCGAGCGTGCGCCGAAAGACTATGAGCTGTTTGCCAATGGCCCGCATCTAGCGACCGCTGCCTATGAAGAGGGTAGCCCGGCAATCGAGAAAGAGAAGTCTGGCAACTTGGATGTCGGTGCCGCTTGGAAGGCGGGCGCCAATCGCTTCAGCGTCAATGGCTACATGAGTCGATTCCAGAACTACATTTCGCTGAACCGGACGGGCGTTTGGCGAGAGCGTGATGGCGCGGTGGGATCAGAGGGCGTTAATGAGGCATTGCCTGAATTTAAATACCAGCAAGTACGCGCCCGTTTCGTCGGCCTCGAAAGCAGCGGCAACATCCGCCTGCTGGAAGGTGCTTCGACGCTGGACTTGGCTTTGCGCGGCGATGTGGTGCGCGCCACTAACCAAGACAGTGGGCAAGCGCTGCCGCGGATCGCGCCTTGGCGTGTCGGTTCTAGCTTGTTGTGGGGCAGCGGCGCTTGGGGCGTCAACGTCGGCTTTGACCATTCGGGTGCGCAGAATCGGGTGCCAGCCACAGACAGCGCCACCGCGGCCTACACCTTGTGGAACTTGGCCGGCACCTACCGCATGAAGGCGGGCGCGGCCAGCTTGTTGTGGTTTGCGCGGCTCGACAACCTGACCAACCAGCTGGCCTACAGCGCGTCATCGGTGCTGACCACCACCGCTTTTCCGAAAGCGCCGATGCCCGGTCGCAGCTTGAAAGTCGGCTTGCAAGCCAGCTTTTAAATCGCGCGTCGAGTTGCGCTGACGCTAAGATTGGCGCAACTCTACAAGGTGTTCGACGTGCAGTTTTTACAGTCTCTTCCAGTCTCAGCGCAAACCATTGGCTTGTTGCTGCTGTCGAACATCTTCATGACCTTCGCTTGGTATGGCCACCTTAAAAACCTGGCCACCGCACCTTGGTACATTGCGGCGCTGATCAGCTGGGGCATAGCGCTGTTTGAATACATGTTTCAGGTGCCCGCCAACCGGATCGGTTTCACGCAATTCAGCATCGGGCAACTCAAGATCATGCAAGAGGTCATCACCTTGGCGGTCTTTGTTCCGTTTGCTGTTTTTTACATGAACGAGCCGCTCAAGCTGGATTATTTGTGGGCGGCGCTGTGCATGGTGGGCGCTGTTTACTTCATTTTTCGGCAGGCCTGAACCGCGCTGCCAAGAGCCAAAACAAGCCACGCCGGCCGAGTGTTGCGGCTGGCTTATTGGGGAACTTACTGGGAAATCTTGCGGGCTTCCTCGACCTGGTATTCAAAGTAGTGCTGAAAGCTGTAGGCCAAGCTGCCCATCATGGAGATCGCACCCACCAACAGGGCCGCGATCACCGCCAGCATCGTCAGCCAGTTGGTTCGTCCCAACTCTGCATCGGCGTTAGCTTCCGGGTTGAAGCGGGCGTTCCATTTTTCAACCGGCATCAGACCATAGAAAATGGCCGTCAAGGCGCAGCCAGCCATGGTGAAACCCAGCAGGGGTATCAGCAGCCAACTCAGTTTGTCGTCCAGTCCGTATGCCAGTACGCGCTCGATGCCGTAGATGCCGAGTGCCGTAGGAATCGGCAGCGCCCAACCGAGCGTGTCAGACCAGCCATGCAGGTAAAAGCGATGCAGACCCAGAGGGCCGCCGAGGAAAGTGATCCAAGTGGACACAGTTTTGTTTTTCATACTTTTCATTCCAGCTATTACACCCCAAGCGCTGGAGGTGGGCAGTGATCACCTGCACCCAAGACCTTTTCCATCAACACGACATCCAGCCAGCGGTCGAATTTCCAGCCGCAAGATGTGAGCACCCCGACCTGCGTAAAGCCCACACTGCGGTGCAGACCGATCGATTCGGCATTGGCGGAATCGCCGATGACGGCGATCAATTTGCGCACACCTAAGGCTTCGGCTCGCGCAGCGAGTTCGGTCAGCAAAGCGCGACCAAGGCCGCGGCGTTGCGCCTGTGGTGACAAATAAATCGAGTCTTCGGCTGAATAGCGGTACGCCGGTCTGGCTTTGAACCAGTTG
>JBEDKR010000338.1:0-3136 GCA_041172005.1 Pseudomonadota bacterium | reverse complement strand
GTCTTACTTTTACATGCACGAAAGTTGCGGCCAGTGCACGCCTTGCCGCGAAGGCACGGGCTGGCTCTGGCGCATGGTTGACCGCATTGAGCACGGTCAAGGCCGCGAGAGCGATCTCGACATGCTGAACTCAGTTTCCGACAACATTCAAGGCCGCACCATTTGCGCACTGGGCGACGCCGCAGCGATGCCAGTGCGCGCCATGATCAAGCATTTCCGTGCTGAGTTTGAGCACCACATCACCCACAAGACCTGTTTGGTCCCGGTTGAAGCGCTGTCAGTGCCACACGCCTAAAACAAACCGTAAATCAAGATCAAGAGCGAAAGCAAATCAATGGTTGAAATCCAACTTGACGGCCAGAAAGTGGAAGTGCCCGCGGGCAGCACGGTGATGCATGCGGCTGAAAAAGCTGGCACCTACATTCCACATTTCTGCTATCACAAGAAGCTCAGCATTGCGGCCAACTGCCGCATGTGCTTGGTCGATGTCGAAAAGGCACCGAAGCCGATGCCCGCCTGCGCCACACCGGTGACGCAAGGCATGGTCGTTTTCACCAAAAACGAGAAAGCCATCAAAGCCCAAAAGGGCGTGATGGAGTTTTTGCTGATCAACCACCCGCTGGACTGCCCGATTTGCGACCAAGGTGGCGAATGCCAACTGCAAGACTTGGCCGTCGGTTACGGCGGCAGTGGTTCGCGCTACGAAGAAGAAAAACGCGTGGTCTTCCACAAGGACGTCGGACCGCTGGTGTCGATGCAGGAAATGAGCCGTTGCATCCATTGCACGCGCTGCGTTCGTTTCGGCCAAGAAGTCGCTGGCGTGATGGAACTCGGTATGTCGCACCGCGGTGAGCATGCCGAGATCGAGACCTTTGTCGGCATGTCGGTGGACTCCGAACTGTCGGGCAACATGATCGATATCTGCCCGGTCGGCGCGCTGACCAGCAAGCCATTCCGCTACAGCGCCCGCACGTGGGAACTGTCACGCCGCAAATCGGTCAGCCCGCACGACTCGACCGGCAGCAACCTGATTGTTCAGGTCAAGAACAACAAAGTCATGCGGGTCTTGCCGCTTGAAAATGAAGACATCAACGAATGCTGGATCGCCGACCGCGACCGTTTCTCGTACGAAGCCCTGAACACCAACGAACGCCTGACCAGCCCGATGATCAAGCAGGGTGGCAAGTGGGCTACGGTTGATTGGCAGACCGCGCTGGAGTATGTCGCCAACGGCCTCAAACTCATCAAGGCAGACCACGGCGCGGCCACCATTGGCACGCTGGCCAGCCCGCACAGCACCGTCGAAGAGCTGTACCTGGCTGGCGCTTTGATGCGCGGTCTGGGCAGCGAGAATATTGATTACCGTCTGCGCAACGCTGACTTCACACCGAGTGATTCCGTGCGCTGGTTGGGTACCTCGATTGCTTCCCTCAGCAACTTGCAACGTGTCTTGGTCGTCGGCTCCAACCTGCGCAAAGATCACCCGCTGTTCGCCCAACGCATTCGTCAAGCCGCCCGCAAGGGTTGTGCGGTCAACGCTATCGTTTCATCGCATGAACTGTCTGCTGCTGACGCTTGGGCCTTGCCGCTGGCGGGCCGTTTGATGGCCGAGCCGGCTGACTGGTTCAAGCAACTGGCTGAACTCGCTGCGGCGATTGCCGCTGAAACCGGCGCTGCTTTGCCGGTCGGCTTGCAGGCACCCGCCATCAGTGCTGCGGCCAAGGCCATGGCCACTTCACTGCTTGGCGGCGAACGCAAAGCCATCTTGCTCGGCAATGCTGCTGCACACCACGCGCAAGCCAGCAACTTGCTGGCACTGAGCAACTGGATTGCAACGCAAACCGGCGCCACTTTGGGTTACCTGACAGAAGCAGCCAACACCGTGGGCGCGCAATTGGCTGGTGCACAGCCTAGCGCTGCCGGCCTGAATGCCGGGCAAATGCTGGGCGGCCAACTCAAAGCGGTCATCTTGCTCAACAACGAGCCTGAGTTCGACTCGGCTGCTGGCGCGCAAGCGGTGGCTGGTCTGGAGCATGCGCAGATGGTCGTGACGCTGAGCCCGTTCAAGGCCAACATGGCTTTTTGCGACGTGCTGTTGCCGATCGCTCCGTTCACCGAAACACCGGGTACTTTCGTCAACGCCGAAGCCCGCATTCAGAGTTTCCATGCGGTCGTCAAGCCTTTGGGTGAAACCCGTCCTGCTTGGAAAGTCTTGCGGGTGCTGGGCAATATGCTCGGATTGCAGGGCTTTGATTTCGACTCCTCAGCAGACGTGCTGGCGCAGGTCTTTGGCCCCACGACTGAAGGCCTCACGCAAGTGCCGGCCGACAAGCTAGGCAACACCACGCACGCATTGCCGATGGCAGCTTCAGTCCCGGCTGGCCGACCTGCGGTGGCCGCTATTTACCAACTTGACGGCCTAGTGCGGCGGGCTTCTGCGCTGCAACTGACCGCCGATGCCCGGCATGCGGCTGCTAGCTCAGAGCAAGCGAAAGAAGTGCAAGAGCAAGAGGTTCACGCATGATCGACAGTATTTTCCTGGCCGGTCAAGGCCTCATGAGCGGCGCTTGGCCAACCACCGTTTGGCCGGTGTTGTGGACGCTCATCAAAATCGTTGCCTTGTTGCTGCCGCTGATGGGTTGTGTGGCTTACTTGACGCTGTGGGAGCGTAAAGCGATTGGCTTCACCCAGATTCGCTTCGGCCCTAACCGCGTCGGGCCTTTTGGTTTGCTGCAGCCGATTGCCGATGCACTCAAGCTGCTGACCAAAGAAATCATCATGCCAACGGCAGCCAGCAAGGGCTTGTTTGTGCTCGGCCCGATCATGACCATCATGCCGGCGCTCGCCGCTTGGGCGGTGATCCCGTTTGGTCCAGAGGTCGCGTTGGCCAACATCAACGCCGGTTTGCTGTTTCTGATGGCCATCACCTCGCTAGAGGTTTACGGCGTCATCATCGCCGGTTGGGCGTCCAATTCCAAGTACGCGTTTCTGGGTGCGATGCGCGCCTCTGCCCAAATGGTCAGCTACGAAATCGCCATGGGCTTTTGCTTGGTGGTGGTGCTCATGGTTTCGGCCAGTCTGAACATGACCGATATCGTCATGGCTCAAGCGCAGGGCATGGCCGCCAGCCGCGGTT
>JBEDKR010000337.1:0-3140 GCA_041172005.1 Pseudomonadota bacterium | reverse complement strand
GTCTGGAATAGCAGGCGCCAACGCCTTGAAGATGGTGTCGATCACCGTCATCGGGATGGTCATCCAGACCCGCATCGGGAAGGGCCGCTCGGCACTGACGACCGTGCCCATCGGCATGATGACTTTCAACGGACGGAAGCTGCCGTCGTTGACCGGGTAGTCGGTCGGCGTGGTCAAGCACTTGTAGGCGACCTGTGCGCAGGCAATGCCGGTGGTGAAGCCCGAGTTGTAAAAGCCCCGCACTTGCCGGCTGACTTCAGACAGGTCAATCGTCATTTCGTCGCCCTTGACGATGACTTTGACGCGAATCGGAATGCGTTGTCCGACGTCCAAGCCATCGTCATCCATGAACGACTCGGCCTCATACGTGCCGTCTGGAATCGTCACGGTGTTGGCGCGCGCAACGGCTTCAGAATGGTCCATGATTTGCACAATGGAGCCCTGCACCGCCGGCCAGCCATAACGCTGCACCAGCTCACTGAAACGGCGCTCGCCGGTCGTGATCGCCGTGATCTGCGCCCGCAGGTCGCCCATGGCGCGGTCGGCCAAGCGAACGTTCATCGCGATGATGTCCACCAAGTCTTGGTTGACAACACCGGCCTTGCGGTATTTGACGATCGGTATCTGGATGCCTTCGGAGTAAATGTCCGTCGTCACATTGCCCAGCGTGCCGCCGACGTCCAACCAGTGCGCCATGCAGCAAGTAAAAGCAATCAGCTCGCCCTCATGGAACACCGGCATGGTGAAGGTGAAGTGATTCAAATGGCTGCCCGTGGTGTAGGCGTCATTGGTGACCAAGATGTCACCGGGGTGGATATTTTCCAGCCCAAAATGCCTGATCTTGGCCTTGACGGTTTCCGACATACCGCGGATGAACATCGGCAAGCCCAAGCCGATGGACACGGTATCGCCTTCAATCGTGAACAGGCCCACGGTGAAGTCCAGCGCCTCGTAAATGATCAGGTTGTAGGCGGTGCGGGTGAGGTTGGTCTTCATCTCCTCCGTGACCGCAAAGAGTCCGTTTCGGATGATCTCCACGGTGACCGCATCAACCGATGCAGCGTTGGCCGCACTGGCTGCGTTTGAAACGCGGGTGGTGATGGTGGGTGCGGTCATTTTTCTACCCCTACGCTGATCTGCAAGTTACCGAATTGATCGACCAACACTGTGTCGCCAGGCTGCACCACGGTCGTCGAGGCGTGCTCTTCAATGAGCGCCGGACCATTGAGGCGGTTACCGCTGCGCAGTGCAGGGCGTTTGTAAACCGGTGTCGAGACAAAACCTGAGCTGCGAAAGTACACCGGCTTGTGGGTCCGCAGAGCGTCAACCACCGCTTGCTCGCTGCCAGCGGCCACGGCTTGAGGCGGCGGTTTGCGCATGTGGCCCAGCACCGTGACGCGCAGACTGACCAAGTCGGCCGGCTCCTTAGGCGCGGAGGTGCCGTAACGCACGGCGTGCAAGTCATCGAAGTGCTTCTTGATCGCGGCACGGTCTTGTGCCTTGAAGAATTCCGACGGCAAGTCCACCGTCACCGCGTGCTCTTGGCCGACGTAACGCATGTCTGCCGCACGTTGGATGACCACCGCTTCAGGCGTGACAGCAGAAGCCGCCAGCGCCTTCATGCCTTCGGCTTCCATGCCCGCATAAATAGCCTCAATGTCGTCAAACGAGACTTCCTCCAGCTTGCGAAAGACCGACCGGACATAGTCGTAGCGCAGGTCACTGAACAACATGCCGTAAGCGGAGAAATAACCAGGCGCGAAAGGGATCAACACATTTTTGATGCCCAGTTCACGGGCGATCGCCGACGCATGCAGCGGACCCGCACCGCCGTAAACCACCATGGTGAAACGGCCAGCATCGAGACCGCGTTCGGTTGTCACGGCCTTGACCGCATGTGACATCGCGGTGACGGCGATGCGCAAAATGCCATCTGCCGCTTCGACGGGGTCCATCCCCAGCGGGCCGGCGACCATCTCCGTCATGGCGCGTTGAGCAGCGGGCAAGCTGAGCGGCATCTCTCCGCCCAAGAAGTTGCTCGCGTCGAGTCGGCCCAGCAGCAAGTTGGCATCGGTCACCGTCGGCTCTTTGCCGCCGCGGTCGTAGCAAGCCGGGCCCGGGCTGGAACCCGCGCTTTGTGGACCAACCCGCAATGAGTTGCCAACTTCGAGGCGCGCAATGCTGCCGCCGCCAGTGCCAACCTCAAAGATATCCATCATCGGAATCTGGATCGGCAAGGCCTTTTCGTACCCACCAATCAGCGCACTGCCAGTGGTGAGCGGTTTGCCGTCGCTGATCACGCCGGCCTTGGCCGTGGTGCCGCCCATGTCAAACGCGATGGCGTCACCCAAGCCTAGTTGCGCACAAATCGCCTGTGCGCCAATCACGCCTGCAGCCGGACCTGACTCCAGCATGCGGACACACTCGCGGCGTGCATCGTCCAAGGGGAACAAACCGCCGGTGGACTGAACCGCATAAAAATCGCCCTTGAAGCCTTGTTCGGTCAAATGCGTTTCGAGTTGCCCCAAATACGCCGAGACGCGTGGGCCGACATAGGCATTCGCAGCGACGGTAGAGACGCGCTCAAACTCTCGGTACTCTTGCGACAGCTCGTGCGAGGCAGTGACAAAAATGCCCGGAATTTCTTCCTGAACGATGGCCTTGACACGCATTTCATGCGCTGGATTTCGGTAGGAGTGCAGCAGCAAAATAGCAACTGCTTCAATGTTCTGCTCTTTCAGTTTGCGCGCCACGGCGCGGACCGCATCTTCATCCAGCTCTTTGTAAATACTGCCATCGGCAAGCAGGCGCTCGTGCACCTCGTACCGCAGCGAACGCTTGATGAGGGGTTCATGCTTTGAGAAAAACAGGTTGTAGGCGTCGGGACGATTGACGCGCCCAATTTCATAAATATCGCGAAAACCTTCGGTGATCAGCAAGGCCGTGCGCGCGCCACTGCGTTCGAGCAAGGTGTTGATGGCAATCGTCGAGCCATGCAAAAAGAGATTGCCGTCTTTAACGCTGGCACCAGCGCCGTCCAGCGTGTTCTGAATGCCTTTGACCAGTTCTCCGTGGGTGGAGAGGGCCTTGCCAAAAAGCAACTCGCCGCTGCTTTCGTCAAACGCGACCATGTCGGTGAA
>JBEDKR010000336.1:0-3153 GCA_041172005.1 Pseudomonadota bacterium | reverse complement strand
GCCTTGGCTCGGTCTGCCAGCTTTTTACGAATCTTTCCTTTACCTGATCTGCCACTGGATGATCTTGGCTTTGTCCTGGAATATTTTGTCGGGCTATTCGGGGTACTTCTCTTTCGGTCACGGTGCCTTTTTTGGTGTCGGCATGTACACCTCTGCGGGTCTGGCAGCCAATCTGAATTGGCCCTTTCTGTGGACACTGCCTGTTGCCGCCCTGTTGGCCGCGCTGCTGGGTCTGGCACTAGGGGCCGTGGTGTTCCGGGTTAAGGCGGTTCGGGGTGAGTTGTTTGCGTTGCTCACGCTGGCCATTACCTTTGTGGTGGGCACGATTGTGCTGAACACCCGTATCGATGGTGGGCCCGGCATCTCTATGGGCGGGACGCCGGTGCCAGCCCTTGGCCCGAGCGCCTCGGCGTCTCTTTACTTGATGGCGTTGGCTGCTGCGGTGTTGACGCTCTTGATTGCGTACAAGGTGCAGTCGTCGAAACTGGGTACTGGTTTGTTCGCTATTCATGACGACGAAGATGTGGCCGAGGTCATGGGTGTACCGACCTTTCGCTACAAATTGCTGGCTTTTGCTTTGTCGTCAGCCTTGGCTGGTTTGGCGGGCGGCATCCATGCGCTTTTTGTGTCGTACGTCACAGCGGGCGAGACCTTCAACATTGTGGTGCCGCTGACCGTGGTGTTGATGAGTGTGCTGGGCGGTACGCGCCACTGGGCCGGTCCAGCGGTGGGCGCCACAGTCATCACTTGCCTGTTGTACTTCTTCACGGCGGGCAACAGCCCGTTGGCCGGAAAAGCCGCGGTGGGCGTGATTTTGATCGTTGTGATTCTCTTCATGCCGAATGGCATTTTGGGTTTCTTTTTCAAGCGCCGTACCGCCACACAAGGTCTGACTGCGGATGCCGCTGCATCGCCTACGCTGGCGAATGAGCTAGCCCATACAGCGGTGTCAGAGTCTGTCCCTGCTGAGCACCGCGCACCCGCGCCTTTCGTCGATCCCAAGATTCTTTTGGACGTGCGCGATCTGTCCAAAGCCTTCAAGGGTGTGCAAGCCTTGGACAAGGTCAGCTTGCAGGTTCATGAGGGTGAAATCCTCGGTCTGCTCGGTCCTAACGGCTCGGGAAAATCGACCTTCATCAATGTCGTGAGCGGTCATTACCCGAGTACCGGCGGCAGCATTTTCTTTTCGGGTCAGCAACTGGCGGGGCTGCCTGCGCACCGAATCGCGCAGGCTGGCATTGCGCGCACTTACCAGATACCGCGTCCCTTTGCGCACATGACAGTGCTCCAAAACGTGGCGCTGGTGGCTATGTTTGGCGGTGCTGCGTTAGACCACCGGCAAGCCACTGAAGAGGCCTGGACCTGGCTCGAATTCACCGGGCTGCAGGACAAGGCGAACGCCTTGCCTGACGACCTGAATTTGCACCAGCGCAAGTTTTTGGAGTTGACGCGGGCGCTGGCTTCACGGCCGCGTCTGGTCTTGCTCGACGAGGTGTTGTCGGGCCTGACGCCTAGCGAGATCAATGAGGCGATTGAATTGATACGCAAGATCCGCGAGCGTGGTGCAACCATTGTTTTTGTCGAACACGTGATGCGGGCGGTGATGGCGCTGGCCGACCGTGTGGCCGTGCTCAACCATGGCAAGCTGATCGCGATTGGCTCGGCCCACGATGTCATGCGCAATGCTGAAGTCGTCAGCGCTTACTTGGGAACACCGCATGCTTGAAGTCAACAATATTTTGGTCAATTACGGCGCTGCGCCGGCTTTGTGGGGTGTCAGCCTTGAGGTGAAAACGGGCGAGATGGTCTGTGTGGTGGGGCCCAACGGAGCAGGCAAGACCACACTGATCAATGCGGTTGCCGGTATGCACCGGGTGCGCGGTGGCACGCTGAGCTTCAATGGCCGTGACATCACGCAACTTGAAAGTCACCGTTTTTGCGAGGCCGGTATCGCCATCGTTCCAGAAGGTCGGCGTTTGTTCACCCAAATGACGGTTCACGACAACCTAGAGTTGGGAAGCTTCATCGCCCCAGCCAAGGCCAGAAGGAAAGAGTCGCTGGAGTATGTGTTGTCGCTGTTTCCAGCCCTGAAGGTCAAACTGCAGAGTCCGGCTGGTGCGCTTTCGGGCGGCCAGCAACAGATGGTGGCGATTGGCCGCGCTTTGATGGCCCGGCCCGGCTTGCTGTTGATGGACGAGCCCTCACTTGGCTTGGCACCAGCCATCGTTTTGGATATGTTTGGCGCCATCCGTCAGATCAATGCGCAAGGCACCTCGGTGCTGTTGGTTGAACAAAACGTGGCCATGGCGATGGCCTTGGCCAACCGTGCTTATGTGATGGAAGAAGGCCGCATCGTGGCAGAAGGCTTGGCCAGTGAGTTGCTGACGCGGCCCGAAATCCAGAAGGCATATTTGGGGCTGGACGTGCCGGTTTGAAGAACCTAGGGTGCTGCTGCTAGGCTGATAATCGGACGCTTTATGGTTATGTGTCCTTGCTAGCTTTGAACTTGCCCCTCATCACTGACCCGTTCTTTTACCTGTGCGCCATACCGGCCGTGCTGTTGATGGGCATTGGCAAGAGTGGTTTTGGCATTGGCATTGGCTCGCTGGCAGTGCCGCTGCTGGCGCTGGCGGTGTCGGTGCCGCAAGCTGCCGCGATCATGATGCCGGTGCTGCTGCTCATTGATTTGTTGGGTCTGGCTGCTTTTCGTAAAAATATCGACATCAAACTTCTGAAGTTTTTGATTCCTTTTGGTCTGCTCGGAACGCTGTTGGGAGCCCTGCTGTTCAAGTCGCTGGACACTCAACTGGTGGCCGGCATGGTGGGCGGCTTGACGCTTCTTTTTCTAGCGCAACGATTGGTTTTTCCGCCGCGTGCCGACAGCCCTCCGCCAGCGCGTTGGGTCGGTCGAATTTTGACCACTGTCTCGGGGTTTACGAGTTTTATCGCGCACGCAGGCGGTCCACCCGTCAGCGTTTACGTGATCCCCTTGCGACTGAGTCCGCTCAACTTTGCCGCCACCATGGCTTATTTTTTCTTTGCGATCAATTTGTCCAAGTGGCTCCCGTTTGCGTATTTGGGGCTGCTGGATGGGCGAAACATGGCAACCTCATTGGTGCTGCTGCCCTTGGTGCCTGTGGGCGTTTTTGTCGG
>JBEDKR010000335.1:0-3163 GCA_041172005.1 Pseudomonadota bacterium | reverse complement strand
CACCGACCAAGCTTTGAGCCTCGTCGGTTTGCAGTTCTGCCAGCGGACTCGCGGCATCGCCCTGCAGCAACTGATACCACGGCTGACTCAACCGGCGCTGGGCCAATGCGAGTTGCACCAGCGCCGTGTCATCAACGCCAAACAGCGGCGACCGCAAAGCCCGCGCTAACGACAAATCGTGTTGCGGCGACACCAATGCGTCCAACAGCGCCACGATGTCTTGCACTTCACAGCAGTCAATCAAGGCGGTTTTTTCGCCGATCTGCGCGGGAATGTTGAGCGCGCGCAATTCATTTTGCAAAGGCAGTAAGCCCGCGCGTTTGCGCGACAGCACCATGATGTTGGCGGGCCTCAGCGGCGCTGTCTCAAGTTGCAAAGCAATCCACGCGGCAGCTTGGCGCGCTTCCAGCGTGCGCAGCGTTTCTTCGGGGACTTCGCGGGGCTGCGTCAAGCTGTCGCGCCAATCGGTGGACTCCACATCGTCAAACTTAACCGCCTTGACACGCAAGATCGGTGGCAAGCGCCCGACCGCGCCCAGCTGTGCGGAATCCGTGCTGTGCGCGCGAAAGCCTACGTAGCCGTCGACTTCAACGGCTTGCGCCATGGCCGCATTGACGGCGCTGATGACGCCTTGAGCGTTGCGCCGGGTGTGATCACAACTCAGCAAGTCCCCGCCCAGACCGTTCTGCACAAAGGCTTGCGCCGCCCTAAACACCTGCGGCTCAGCACGCCGAAATCGATAGATACTTTGCTTCGGGTCACCCACGATGAAAACGCTGGGCGCTTGCCCCGCGCCGGTATAACTGCCCAGCCAAGCCAGCAGCGCCTGCCACTGCAGCGGATTGGTGTCTTGAAATTCATCAATCAAAAGGTGGCGCACGCGGGCATCGAGTTTTTCTTGCACCCAGCCCGACAACACCGGGTCTCCCAGCATGACCAGTGCGGCGCGTTCGACGTCGTTCATGTCGACCCAACCGCGTTCGCGCTTGAGCTCTGCGAACTCGGCGATCAGCAAACGCGTCAAGCGCGCCATGCGTTGCTGGTAGGCCCAAGCGTCGTGTTGATGGCGGGCTGCGGCCACGGCCAACACGAGTTCTTGAGCTTCCCGCACCGTGCTGATGCCAACAATTTTTTCGCCGAATTTACGGGCTTTGCCGTCGGCCGTCAGCAAGGCCAAGTACACAGCGCTCTTGTCGCCGGCGGTCAAGGCGCGCTCCAACTCAGCGCCTTTGGCCGAAAAAGTCACCGCTGACGCACGCCCCAAAGCAATGGCGGCATCGACCAGCAGTTGGTGTGCAGGTCCGGCTGTGAAAGCATCTTCCGGCACCTCTAAAGCCGCGAACGCCGGAAATTGCTCGCCGAAAGACTTCACTGATTCATCGGTCACACCAGCCGCGTCGGCCAGCGCGAACTCAACCCGTTTGTCGAGTGCTGCTTGCAGGGCTTTTTCCGTTTGCGAGCGACCATAAGCAAAAACGACGGCTTCGAAGTCTGCCTTCAACGCCGGGTTGCCAACCAGCGCCTGGTAATAGCGCCGCCACACCAGTGCCCGGGCTTGGCTGTCGTCTTCCAGCAAGTCGTAATTGACCGGCAAGCCCAAGCTTTGCAACACCGCCACCGGGGCGCTGCGCAGCAAGGCCGCGAACCAGCCGTGAAAAGTGCGTATTTGCACCGACCGGCCGGTGGCCAGCATGGCCGCATACAAGCCTTGAAGCTGCGTCGCCAAGCGTGACGCCGTGGCCTCGTCGTGCAGGCCAGGCACACCGCGAATCTGCAATTCGTGGAGCAACTTCGCGCGGTCTGCATGGGCAAATTCAGCGAGCCATTCGTAGAGGCGTTCGCGCATTTCGCCAGCCGCACGTTTGGTGAAGGTGATGGCTAGAATTTCCTGCGGCTGCAGGCGGCCATCGGTGCCGGCTTTCTCCACGCCTTCAAGCAAGGCGCGCACCATGCGCGAGACCAGCATCCAGGTCTTGCCGGCACCCGCGCAAGCCTCAACCGCCACGCTGCGGCGCGGGTCGCAGGCAATGGCGTAAAAGGCGTCGGCCGTAACCAGTGCACCGTTGCGTTCGTAAGCGGCTTGCTGCGTCATGCGGCCACCCGAAAATCACGCCGGCACAGGCCGCGGGCATCGCAATAGTCGCAAGCCTTGCCTTCGCCTATTGCCGGCAAACGCGCACCCTCGGCGATGCGGCTCATGTCACTCAAAATACTGCCAATCAACTCGTCTCGCAGGTCCACGATGTCCTCTTGGTCATAACTTTTGGTCGGCTCTTTTTCACCCAAATTCACATAAGCCGCGCTCAAAGGATCGTCACTCAGCAGCGCCGCATAAAACGGCAGCTGCGTGTCTTCTTGCGGGTCGTTGATGCGGTCCGAGGTGGTGCTGCGCGCCTCGGTTTTGTAATCCATCACCATCGGTTGACCATCGGGCAAGCGGTCAATCCGATCGATCTTGCCAATCAACGTGAACGGGCCGATGGGCATTTCTTTCCATTGCTCGGCCTCGGCGAATTGCGCGCCTGTTGCTTCATGGCCCGCCAACCACAGCAGGTAGCCCTCACGCACCCGTGGCCACGCGGCAGCAAAGGGCAAGAACTCGCTGTCGGCCAGCGCCATTTCCCGCGTGGCCCGTTCAGCGGCTTGGTTCATCATCAGCACCCGCTCAGCCAAATCGGCGGTTGGGGTTTGTTTGAGCGCGACATGAAAGTGGCTGAGCAGCGCGTGCAGCCAATTGCCAAAATCGCGCTTGCCCAACTCGCCTTCCAGTTCCTCGACGGGCTGCAGCTTGAGCTGGCGCATCGCAAAAAATCGGTAGGGACAGCGACGCAAATCTTCGTACGCGCTGGCCGACAAGCGCGTCACCGGCAGCGCTTGACCCGTGGGAGCGGGCATCAGCGTTGGCTGCAGGGTCAGCGATCGCTGCACGCGCACATCTGCCGCCAATTCAATCTCGGGCGCGAGCAGCAAGGCCTGCACAAAACCGCTCGGCATGATGCGCTCGCCGCCTTCGCTGTTGCGCCACAACACGTCGACTGGATTGAACTGCAAGGCATACAACCACGCCGCGCGGGCCGCTGCAGCCAGCGTCTCGCGTGAAGGCAAACCCAGTAACTCACGTTGCGCTGGCGTCCACTGGCCGGGCGGCTCGGGCGACACCGGT
>JBEDKR010000334.1:0-3167 GCA_041172005.1 Pseudomonadota bacterium | reverse complement strand
TCAGCATGCGCTGCGCCGACTCGTACAGCAGAGCCCCTGCATTCGTCATTCGCACACCTTTGGGTGTGCGGTGCAAAAGCTGTGTGCCGAGATCAGCTTCGAGTTCGCGCATTTGCCGGCTCAAAGCAGGCTGAGCAATCGAGATAGCTTGCGCGGCAGCACTGAAGCTGCCAGCGTCAATGATGGCGACAAAGTAGCGAAGGGTTCGAAGATTCATGTCTTCCTTTTGTATATCGAAATGATATAGCGATTCCGGCACAGCGCTTGGCAGCGTGCGCCACCTGCAAACAATCAGTTCGGCGTCCACACCAGCGGCACAAATAAAAAGCGTGCTGAAGGCACGGTCGGGGCTTCGACCAAATTGACGCTATTGGCCTGAGTCATATCAGTGCGATGATCATCAACCGTGGAATCAAATAAAACAGGGGACTCTTTCATGCAATCCGTTTTTCACCTGGCCTTTAACGTCACCGACCTAGACACTGCCCGTGATTTCTACGGCAAGACCTTGGGCTGCCGCGAAGGCCGCAGCACCGACACCTGGGTGGACTTTGATTTCTTCAGTCACCAAATTTCGCTTCACTTGGGCGAACCGTTCAAGACTGAGCGCACTGGCCACGTCGGCGACAAACTCGTCCCTATGCCACACTTTGGGCTGATCCTGAATCTGCCAGACTGGAGGGTCATTGCCGACCGACTGATGCAGGCCAAGACGGAGTTTGTGCTTGAGCCTCAGGCGCGCTTTGAAGGACAGCCGGGGGAGCAGTGGACGATGTTCTTCATGGACCCGTTCGGCAATCCGATCGAGATCAAGGGCTTTCGCGACCTGCAAACGATTTACGCGCAGTAAGCCAGTGGGGCCGGTGAGGCAAGACACAAAACAGAGATACTGTGCAGCATGACCATCAACAACCGCCCCCTTCACGAACTCGACGCTTGGCAAGCTGCTGAAGCGCTGGCCCGGCGCGAGATTCAGTCTGTTGACCTAGTGCGTGCTTGCCTAGACCGGGTTGAACAGCGGGATACTGAGGTTCGTGCGTTTGTGCAATTGAATGCCGATGCGGCTTTGTCCTTGGCGCGCACGCTAGACGCCGGCCCGGTGCGAGGGCTGTTGCACGGTCTGCCGTTTGGCGTGAAGGATTTGCTCGACACCGCCGACCTGCCCACGGCGTATGGCTCACCGATTTATGCCGGCCAACAGCCGCTGGCCGATGCTGCCGCCGTTGCCTTGTGCCGCGAGGCTGGCGCGGTCTTGCTGGGCAAAACTGTGAGCACCGAGCTGGCCAATATGCACCCCGGCGTCACGCGAAATCCGCACAACATTCAGCACACGCCCGGCGGCTCTTCCAGCGGTTCAGCTGCTGCCGTGGCCGACGGCATGTTGCCACTGGCGCTGGGCACGCAAACCGCAGGCTCACTCATTCGGCCCGCGGCTTTTTGCGGCGTGGTGGGCTACAAACCCAGCCACAACCGCGTCAGCCGAGCAGGCGTTAAAAGTCTGTCAGAGACGCTGGACACCATCGGCGGCTTTGGCCGCAGCGTGCGCGACGTGGCCTTGCTAGGTGCGGTGCTGACAGGCGACGCACGACTGGCAGACCCGCGCAATTTCGACGCCTCGGCCATCTCTGCACCTCGCATCGGTCTGTGCGCCACGCCCGACTGGTCTTTGGCTGACGAAGACACGCAGCAAGCTTGGGCGCAAGCTGAAAAAGCCCTCGCGGGCTTCGCCCAGCCGGTGACGCTGCCGGTTGAACTGCAAGGTCTGGTCGCCCGACAAAAAGCGGTGCAAATGTTTGAGACCGCCCGCTCACTGCGCCACGAACACCGGCACCATGCACAGCAATTGAGTGCCCCGTTGCTGACGCTGCTGGAAGATGGCATGCGCATCAGTGGCGAGGTACATGCGCAGAACTTGCAGGTGGTGGCGCACCAACGCCAGATCGCCGACGACCTGTTCCGCGATCACGATGTGTTGCTGGCACCGAGCGCCATCGGTGAAGCACCGGCCGAGTTGACGACCACGGGCGACCCTTTGTTTTGCCGTGGCTGGACGCTCCTCGGTCTGCCGTGCATTCACCTGCCTTTTGCGCGCGGGCGCACGGGCTTGCCGGTTGGCCTGCAACTGGTGGGGCGCTTTGCTGACGACCACCGGCTGTTGGCCGCCGCACATTGGGTGCATGAACGACTGACGCGCTGAGCGGCAATCTCCCCGCCTGAAGCAGGGAAATCCAATCAGGCGCATTGTTCATCAGCGCATCCTCGCATCACTTTTTGGAGCAGCGTCATGCATGCCTCAAGTCTTAGCTTCAAGCGTCAGGATTTTGCTTTTGCGGTGGCCTCCGGTTTAACCCTCATGGCGGCGACCATTTTTCTGATGACCGTCGCCTTGTCCGCCCACGCGGCCACACAAGTTTCAAGCCCAGCCCAAACGCAAATAGATGCATTGAGCCGCGCCAGCGCTGCGGTGGTGGGCATCCAAGTCACAGTCGCAGAAGGGGCTCGCTCAGCTCGCTCGCTGGGTCAGGAGCGCACGGGTTCTGGTGTGGTGATCGGGCCCGATGGCTTGGTGCTGACGATCGGCTATTTGATGCTGGAGGCGCAGCAAATCGAGATCGTCACGCAAGAAGGTAAAACGCTGCCGGCGGTGGCCGTGGCTTATGACATTGCCACCGGCTTTGGTTTACTCAAACCGCTGCTGCCGCTGCGCGGTGTCAAACCCGTCAACCTGGGCAGCCAACAAGATTTGAAAACAGGCGAGCCCTTGATGGTGGTGACAGGCGCCACGGTTGATGGCCAAGACAGCGACGTCAGCATGACGCAGTTGGTGAGCCAACGGGCTTTTTCGGGCACATGGGAGTACCACATCGACACCGCTCTTTTCACCAGCCCACCAGTCACAGCGGGTGGCGGTAACCACAGCGGTGCACCCTTGTTCAACCAGCGCGGTGAGCTGCTCGGCATTGGCTCTTTGCTGGTGGCGGACGCGCTGGGTGAAAACAAGCGCGTGCCGGGCAATATGTTTGTACCGATCGATTTGCTCAAACCAATCCTCGCCGAATTGCAGCAATCGGGCAGCAGCCGGCAAAGCCATCGGCCTTGGCTGGGCTTGACATCAACGGAGCAAGGCGGCCGTGTGCAGATTGTCCGCGTGAGCGAAGACAGCCCGG
>JBEDKR010000333.1:0-3182 GCA_041172005.1 Pseudomonadota bacterium | reverse complement strand
AAGGCTTGGATCAGGCATGCGCGTGGGGGACATTGGAGGGGCGTTTGGAGCCGGAGTGAAGGAAGCGAAGGCTTGGTGGGAAACGGTTTTCATTGTACCTATCGCACCTTTCGTGAAGGCTATTCGCCCCTTGCCGGTGCGGTTCAAGCCAGCCCAGCGTCCGGACGGGTGGCAAACGCCTAAAATCAGGCGCAAACCAGAACCGTGAGCCCATGAGAAAACAGACCACCTCCCCCTTGACCCCCGATACCAGCACCGAGGACTCTGCCGCCGCACCCGTGAACTACGAGTCTGCGTTGGCGGAACTTGAGAAACTGGTGATGCAACTTGAAGGCGGACAAATGCCGCTGGACCAGTTGTTGACGGGTTATCAGCGCGGTGCGCAGTTGCTCAAATTTTGTCGCGACAAGCTCGAAGCGGTCGAAAACCAGATCAAGGTTCTTGAAGGCACTGAACTCAAGCCTTGGGCGCAGGAGTAATCCCCTTTGAACCCTTCAAACCCGCACCCTTTCGACCTGTCTCTTTGGACGTCACAGCAACTTCAGTTGGTGGAAGCTGGTTTGTCACGCTGGGTCGCTTGCCCAGAGACCTCTCGAGCCCCCGCTGGCCTAGGTGACGCCATGCGCTACGCTGTGCTGGACGGTGGCAAGCGGCTTCGTCCACTGCTGGTGATGGCCGCTTGTGAGGCGGTTGGCGGCAATCCCGAGGCGGCGCTGCGTGCCGCCTGCGCGGTGGAGTTGATTCACGCCTATTCGCTGGTGCATGACGACATGCCCTGCATGGACAATGACGTGCTGCGGCGCGGCAAGCCGACGGTGCACATCAAGTTTGGTGAAGCGCAAGCCTTGTTGGCCGGCGACGCCCTGCAGGCGTTGGCCTTTGAATTGCTGACACCAGAAGACTCGAGCGTCAGCGCTGCCACCCAGGCGGTCTTATGCCGCCAATTGGCGCAGGCGGCTGGTTTTCGCGGCATGGCCGGTGGCCAAGCGATTGATCTGGCCAGTGTCGGCATGCCGATTTCATCTGCCCAACTGCATGAAATGCACCGGCTCAAAACCGGCGCTTTGCTGCAAGCCAGCGTGATGATGGGGGCCGCTTGCGGCAGCCCGAGTCCTGCCGCGCAGCGGGCTTTGAGCGATTATGGCGCGGCCATTGGGCTGGCTTTTCAGGTCATCGACGACGTGCTGGATGTCACCGCCGACTCAGGCACCTTGGGCAAGACCGCCGGCAAAGACGCTGCGCAGGACAAGCCCACTTTTGTCTCTTTGATGGGTTTACGCGCCTCCCAAAATTACGCGCAAGAACTGCTCTCGCAATCGCAGGCCAGCCTGCGCGCAGGTGGGCTCGATCACACGGCCGCCTTGCAGGCGCTGGCCAATATGTTGGTCAATCGCGGTTTTTAAGCCGCCGTCACAGGACCTTCACCGGATATCAACAGATGTACCAATTGCTCGAAACCATCAACGGCCCGGCTGACTTGCGAAGGCTGCCACGCACGCAACTGCCGCGGGTTGCCGACGAACTGCGCGCTTACTTGCTGGACAGCGTTTCGCGCACCGGCGGCCACTTGAGTTCGAACCTAGGAACGGTCGAACTCACGGTGGCGCTGCACTATGTTTTCAACACGCCCGACGACCGGCTGGTGTGGGACGTGGGTCATCAGACTTACCCGCACAAGATCCTGACGGGCCGGCGTGATCGCATGGACAGTTTGCGCCAGTTGGACGGCTTGTCCGGCTTTCCTCGGCGCAGCGAAAGTGAGTACGACACCTTCGGCACGGCGCATTCGTCGACCTCGATTTCTGCCGCGCTCGGCATGGCCATGGCGGCCAAGCAAAAGGGCGAAGATCGCCATGCTGTGGCGATTATTGGCGACGGTGCCATGAGCGCTGGCATGGCCTTTGAGGCCATGAACAACGCCGGTGTTTGCGACTGCAATCTGCTGGTCATCTTGAATGACAACGACATGAGTATCAGCCCGCCCGTGGGCGCGCTGAACCGCTACTTGGCGCAGCTCATGAGTGGCCAGTTTTATGCCGCTGCCAAGAACGTGGGCAAGCAAGTGCTGAAAGGTGCACCGCCCTTGTTTGAGCTGGCCAAGCGGCTGGAGACGCATGCCAAAGGCATGATCGTGCCGGCCACGCTGTTCGAGAATTTTGGCTTCAACTACATCGGCCCGATTGACGGACATGACTTGGAGTCGCTGATCCCCACACTGGAGAATATTAAGCACCTCAAAGGGCCGCAGTTCCTGCACGTGGTGACCAAAAAAGGCCAGGGCTACAAGCTGGCGGAAGCCGACCCGGTGGCCTACCACGGCCCCGGCAAGTTTGACCCGGCGCTGGGTTTGCAAAAAGCCACTGCGCCTGCCAAGCAGACCTTCACCCAGGTGTTTGGGCGTTGGCTTTGCGACATGGCCGTGCAGGACAAACGGCTGGTTGGCATCACGCCGGCCATGCGCGAAGGCTCAGGCATGCTGGAGTTTCATCAGCGTTTTCCAGAGCGCTATTACGACGTCGGCATCGCTGAGCAACATGCGGTCACCTTTGCCGCCGGCATGGCCTGCGAAGGCCTGAAGCCTGTGGTGGCGATTTACTCGACGTTTTTGCAGCGTGGCTACGACCAGTTGATTCACGACGTTGCTTTGCAAAATTTGCCAGTGGTGTTTGCGCTGGACCGCGCGGGTCTGGTGGGCGCTGACGGTGCGACCCACGCCGGCGCCTACGACATCGCTTTCTTGCGCTGCATTCCCAACATGAGCATCGCCTGCCCAGCCGATGAAAACGAGTGCCGCAAGCTGCTGACGACGGCCTTTGAACAAGACCATCCGGTGGCCGTGCGCTACCCCCGCGGCGCCGGTGCTGGTGTGGCCACAGAAGCCGGTTTGGCGTCGCTGCCGTTCGGCCGTGGTGAGATTCGCCGGCAGGGTTCGGGCATCGCTATTTTGGCGTTTGGCACGCTGCTGCATCCGGCCTTGGCCGCCGCTGAAAAGCTCGGTGCTACCGTGGTCAACATGCGTTGGGCCAAGCCCTTGGATGTGGCCCTGCTGTTAGAAGTTGCGGCCACGCACGACGCGCTGGTCACGGTTGAGGAAGGTTGCATCATGGGCGGTGCTGGCAGTGCCGTCAGTGAAGCGTTGCAGCAAGCCGGCGTGCTCAAACCGTTGCTGCAACTTGGCCTCC
>JBEDKR010000332.1:0-3208 GCA_041172005.1 Pseudomonadota bacterium | reverse complement strand
CCGGCTGGGGCACCAAGTGGCTAGGCCAAGACATGTCGCTAGTGCAAAAAAACACCATCAGCGGCCTTACACACACCACGCTGAGATTGCTACCCGCGATGTTGGCGGAAAACCATCTCAACGACGCACAGGTTGATTCGGTTGATTCGGTTGATTCGGTTGATTCGGTTGATTCGGCAAACTATAGGCTAACGCTGGTCGTCGCCTCAAGAGACAGACGGCTTTTCTCAGACGCAGACCACAACTTTCTGCAAAACATGGTCAACATCTTGACCGTGGCCATGGAGCGAAACCGGTCGCGTGAAAACTTGGTTCGCTTGGCGCAGTTCGACAGCCTAACCGGCTTACCGAATCGGAGCTTGCTGCTCGACCGGTTGCAATTGGCACTCAAAGCAGCGCACCGCCAAGGCACCCGTGTTGGCTTGATTTACCTCGACCTAGACCGCTTCAAGCAGGTCAACGACACCTTGGGTCACCCCGCCGGCGACCTGCTCTTGGTGCAAGCGGCAAGGCGAATGACCGCTTGTCTGCGCGCCGGCGACACGGTGGCCCGGCTCGCGGGTGACGAATTCGCCATCATCCTGCCCGGCCTAGAACACACCAGCGACGCAGAACTGGTGGGCCGCAAAATATTGGCGCAGCTGGCCGAGCCTTTTGATTTGAACGGCCAGGAAGCCTACGTCACCGGCAGCATGGGCGCGGCCATCTACCCAGAAAACGGCTTTGACCCGGACGCCTTGGTGCGCAGCGCCGACCGCGCGATGTACTGCGCCAAAGAGGCCGGCCGCAACGATTTTCAGTTTTACAGCGACGACATGAACGCCGACGAAACACAGCGGCTCGCATTCGACATGTTGCTGCGCGGGGCCTTGGCACGGGACGAGTTTTTCATTCTTTACCAGCCCAAAGTGGACTTGCTGGACGGCCAAATTTGCGGCTTTGAGGCTTTGCTGCGCTGGCGACACCCTGAGCGTGGCGTGGTCAGCCCGACCGAATTTATTCCCTTGTTGGAAGAAACCGGGATGATTGTGGTCGTCGGCGAATGGGTGCTGAACCGCGTCGCCGAACAAATCATTCGCTGGCAAGCGGACGGCTTGCGTGTGCCGCGCATCTCCATCAATTTGTCGCCGCGCCAGTTCTCCGCCCCCGACCTCGACGCGCAAGTCCGTGACATGCTCGCCAACACCGGCGTCGACCCGACGCTGCTTGAGTTTGAAATCACCGAGTCGAGTTTGATGCTCAATCCAGCCAGGACCACCTCGCTGCTAGAGCGCTTTCGCTCCTACGGTCTGAGTTTGTCGATTGATGATTTTGGGACCGGTTATTCCAGCCTGTCCTACCTCAAGCGCTTTCCGCTGGACACCCTGAAAATCGACCGCACCTTTATCCGCGACCTGAGCCCCGACTCTGATGATGCAGCCATCACTTGGGCCATCATCAGTTTGGCGCACAGCCTGAAGCTCAAAGTGGTGGCCGAGGGCGTCGAAACCACCGAACAACTCGACATGCTGCGCGACCGCGCATGCGACGAGATGCAGGGGTTTTACTTTTCAGTGCCGCAATCAGCCTTTGACTGCGCCTTGATGATGCGTGATGAACGCCGCTTGTATTGGGAAACGCCGCTCAACGCGCCCAGTGAAGGTCACTGGCGGACACGCCTAAATGCCGACAAGACCGACGAAGCTGATCCGCTGACGGTGGCGACCGAGCGTCAGGGTCCGGTCGATGCCGCCAGCAAGGCGGGATTGGCTTCGAACCAAGCTGCATAGTCCTGCGGATACGCCCACAGAAAGCGCGCCAGATAAAAGTCAGCGTCTGCGCGTTGGCCAGACAGCAAGGCACTGGTGATGAGTTTTTCAAGCACCTTGGCCTCCGGGGAATAGTGCAGCACACGCAGAGCCAAGGCGTGCATGGCCGGCGCGTTGGCAGGCGTCACCTCGGTGGTGAGCAACTTGGCAAAACGAACTTGCGGCTGAAACAACCATGTGCCTTCGACCTTGGCCAAGGTGTTTTCTTGATAGCCTGACCAGCGTTTGTCGACGGACACATACAGCTGCGTCATGCGGGCATAGTCAAAGCCAATGGAGCCCAAAGCCAGCAGCGCAGTTGCAGCAGCGGCGATACGCAAGGAAACGCGCAGTTTTGAGCGGGCCTTCCGGGTTTGCCATAAAGACACCACGCACATCAACAACGCCAACTGGAACGGACCATACCAAAGCGGGTATTCCAGCAGGCTGTGCAAGCCGATCACCGCCAGCACTGCCCACGCCATTTGCCGCGCTGGGTCGGTGCAGCGCCACGGCTTGGCGCGCCACACCGCCCACAACACGCCGCAGCAGATCAGCAGCGCCGCCGACACGCCCAGTTCAACAGCCAGATGCAAAGGGAGGTTGTGCGCATTGCCCATCACTTGCGGAAAGCGCGCACCTGTGTAGTCGGTCATGACATGCGCGTAGCTCAGCTCGCCCCAACCCCAACCGAACCACGGCTTTTGCGCAATCAAGGTCAACACGTTGGCCCACAACACGCGCCGGCTGTCGTCACTGGCTTCAGCCAAACGCCCCCACAAACCGTCGCTGCTGATGCCGGTCACCAAGCTCAACAGCAGTGGCAACACGGCGGCTGCAGCCGCGTACATCAGCAACCCCAACAAAGCCAGCAGCACCAGCGGCCGACGGCTCGAGCGGTACCACCACAGCGCCAACAGCAGCACCAGAACCCATTGCAACAAGCCGGTGCGGGAACTGCTGGCGGCATTGCCCACGGCCAACAGCAAGGTGCTGGCGTAGGCCCAACCGGGCAGTGGCGGCATCAGTGGGTAAGTCGCTGGGCTTGCGGGCGGTGTTGCTGCATCAGTTTCAGTGGCGTTTGAAGTTGTCCGCAAAGCCAGACAAGCTAACAGCGCCACCAGACCGATGCTGGTCAGCGTGGCGAACTGGTTGCGCTGGCGCAGGTTGGCGAAAGCTTCACCGGGCGAGGTCAGGCTGAGCCATGGCGCCAAGGCTGCAGCACCGCCAAAGTACTGCAGCAAAGCCAGCGCACTGCTGATGAGCGCTGCAGCCAACCAAGTGGCCGCCAACAGCCGGGCGCTGACGCGGCCCCAGCCCAGCGCGACCAACACGCCACAAACAGCAGACACCAGCCAAGGCCACAGGTTGGGCGTCGGCCCGGCGGTGAAACCATTCAGCCAAGGTAGGACGAGGCAGAT
>JBEDKR010000331.1:0-3209 GCA_041172005.1 Pseudomonadota bacterium | reverse complement strand
GCGCCGCGTTTGGGCGAGACCGCCCGCGCCCGCCTACGGGCGATGGCCGAGACCAACGATGGTTTTGAGATTGCCCGGCGAGACCTGGAGATTCGGGGGCCGGGGGAGTTTTTGGGGGCGCGCCAGTCAGGCGCGGCGCTCTTGCGCTTTGCCGATCTGGAAACCGATACCGACCTGCTGGAATGGGCCCGTCAGCTGGCCCCGATGATGCTGGACCACTACCCGGCGCTGGCCGAAAAACACATCACCCGCTGGATGGGCGGGATGACGGATTACATGAAGGCTTGACGCAGCCACGCGGGCTGGGGTTACGCTTGTATGGTGTATGCTGATTTAAGTCGGATAGCCCTAACAGCGTGCTTGAGCAGCTACTTAACATATAGCGTTTCTTGATGTGGTCACGCAGATTCTGTCGCCACACAGGTTGAATTGAGTCGATTAAGCTTTCTTATCGACTCACCGTGTGAGTCGATAAGGGGCACAATCGACTCGCACCCGGAGTAAGCAACATGACAAAACCTGAATTCATTTGGCAGCAGCCCGGCTGGCCCGCTTTGCACTATGACCGCGTGCGGGTCGGCGCTGAAGTCGCGCTGGCGCGGCGCGCCCAAGGGGTGGTAGAAGGAAAACTGGCCGTGCTCGGCTTTGAACAGCGCCAGCAGTTGGCCGCTGAGGCGTGGACGCAGGAGGCTATGGCGACCGCCGCGATTGAGGGTGAGCGACTGGATTTGCAGGCGGTGCGCTCTTCAGTAGCCCGCCGTTTGGGCGTGATTGACCAGAAAGGTGCGCACGCACCCCGGCACATCGATGGCCTGCTGGACATCATGGATGATGCGGTAAACCAAGCTTCGGCCCCGTTAACGGATGCGCGTTTGCAGGCGTGGCAGGCGGCGCTGTTTCCGACCGGGTTCTCTGGCATGCGCCCCATTCTTGTCGGTGCATATCGCCAGCATGCCGAGCCGATGCAGATCGTGAGTGGTCGCGCGGGGCACGAGACAGTGCATTACGAGGCACCCTCTTCGGCCTCCGTGACCGCCAGCATGGCGCATTTGCTGGCGTGGCTTGACGCGGGTGCCGAGCCTGAGCATCTTGTTCAGGCCGCGCTGGCTCATTTGTGGTTTGAGACAATTCACCCGTTTGAAGACGGCAATGGCCGCGTCGGCCGGGTGTTGGTTGATTTGGTTTTGGCCCGGGACGCTGGCGAGGCGAGCCGCTTGATTCGCATATCGCAGCAACTGCTCGACCAGCGCGAGGCCTACTACACGGCGCTGGCGCAAGCGCAACACGGTGCGCTGGAGGTGTCGGATTGGGTGGTTTGGTTTATCGCGCAAGTCCGGCTGGCTTGCGAGCAGGCGTCCACGGTGATTGATCTGTCACTGACCAAGGCCCGGTTTTGGGCCGAGCACCGTGACCAAAATCTCAGCGCCAGACAGCGCAAAGTGGTGAACACGCTGATGGACGCCGGGCCAGGCGGTTTTGCGGGAGGCATGAGCACCAAAAAGTACGAGAGTCTGGCCACCACGTCTCGTGCTACCGCGTCGCGTGAGTTGATCGAGTTGGAAGCGCTAGGGCTGTTAAGCGCCACCGGGGCTGGCCGCTCGACGCGGTATCACATCAAATTGGAAGGCTGGGCGCTGTCAGCCTAGCGTGTTGATCACACGGGCTGCGGCGAAGACCTTCGCGGCGAGGGCGCCGCTCCAACGGGGAAAAGGCAATTCACGGCGAGGGCGCCGCTCCTACGAAAACGGGTGAGGCTCTAACGGGATGAGCGCTTCTTTATCTGCGTGCGCAGCAAGCCACTCTAGGGCTGACGGCGTACCTGGATAGCCTTTTCAACGAAGGCCAGCATGCTGTCAATTTTGAGCAAAACATCACGCCGATTTAGCGCTTCGTCAGCCTCTGAAAAGCCTTCTTCATAGCGCGCTTGCTGTGCATAAAGTGTAAATTCATCCGTCCACCAAAAGGCCTCAACTTCAGCCCCTGCATCTTGGAGCAAGACCAGTAAACGGTTGATGTGGTGGGTGAACGGGTAGGTGAGTCCCAGTGCGCACATCCAGGCTTTGAGACTTTTTTTACGGCTTGCTGGACATGAAACCCGAATATCTCGTCTGCAAAAACGACAGCGTCGTGCATGCCATGAAGCGCTGTCACATCGCGGTGGGCCATGCGCATCATGGCGTCAGCTTGTTTAATGTCGGTCATGAAGTACTAACCCTTCGCGCTTGGCTCTCCCAACGACGTGGTTGGGGGAGTCCTTCCAATAGTCAAACTCAGCCCGGCTGTAGAGAAGAATGTCCTTGGCAAAGGGGAACTCCCGCAAGGCCATCGACAGCTTTGAATACTCAGCCCGGCGGCTTCTTTGTGCAGTAAAAGGCGCCTCTTCAATCACCAGGAGATCAACATCCGATTCTGGGCGTGCATCACCACGCGCGTGAGATCCAAACAAAATCACGATTGCGGGGTCGACCTCCCGAACAATAACGTCAACTAATTGTTTAATGGATTCCGGGCTCAACGTCTGCATGGCTTACCTCTTTGAGCATTTAATAGGTATTTCGGGGCAAAAACAATAGGATATTGCTTAGGCAGCTAAGCTATTCATAGCGCTCAAGCGACTTAAACAAAGTTGATTCTGACAGACCCATGCTTGAGATCAACCGCTGACGCATAACCAGATCAGCGCAATACAGCGTTAACCTAAAGTTAATCTACCGCCGCCATCCGAATCCCCACCCCACCCAGCACCGAAGTGCCCGAGAGCGGGTCGCGCGATTGGTCGTCGAGCAGGGCGTTGATATTGACGCCGGGGCGTTGGGCCGCCAGGGTTTGGCGTGTGCCGGGCAAATCGTGGCCCCAGCCGTGGGGCAGGCTGACCACGCCGGGCATCATCTCGGCGCTGACATGAACCTGCGCCTGTAGCGAAAGTGGCCCTTGCTCGGTGTCTCGGGTGATCAGCGCCTGCGCGCCATCTGTCAAACCCAGGCGCGAAGCATCAAGGGGGTGAACCAGCGCGGTGCAGCGAAACGGGCCTTTGGCCAGCACGGGCAGGTTGTGCATCCAGCTGTTGTTGGTGCGCACGTCGCGCCGTCCAATCAGCACCAGGTCGGGCGCAGGGCCATGAAGGTCGGCAAGGGGCCGTTGCAGGTCGGCCAGCAAGCTGGGCGGCGCCAATTCGATTTTGCCGCTGGGGGTGCGCAGCATCTCAGGAA
>JBEDKR010000330.1:0-3216 GCA_041172005.1 Pseudomonadota bacterium | reverse complement strand
TCAAGGAAACTTTACCGGATTCAATGACTGAGAGGTCGAGAATCTCGTTAATCAGTTTTAACAAATGCCAGCCTGCCTGAAGAATCTGGGCAATGCTTTCCTTTTGCGCATCTGTGGGCATCGGCGACGCCGAGTCCATTAGTTGTGCAAACCCGAGAATGGCGTTGAGCGGCGAGCGTAGCTCGTGACTCATGCCCGACAGAAAATCAGACTTTGCCAGGTTTGCCTTTTCTGCCGCCGATTTGGCACTTTCCATTTCCACATTTGTTTCCTGAAGCGCTTGCTCAAAGCGTTTTCGCTCAGTGACGTCACGCGCTGCGGCAAAGACGCCTTGCAAAGTCCGGTCGCGGTCGTAGAAAGTGGTCGCGTTGTAAGACACAACGGTTTTTTTGCCATCGCGCGCACAGGCGGTAAGTTCGTAATTAGTAACTTTCTTTTCACTCAATACCAGCTTGATGGCTGCTTGCGCCCGTTCTGGATCGGTGAAATAGCTTTTGAAAGGCGCGCCAATCAGTTCGTCGCGCGTGCACCCCGTAAGCGCTTCCATTTGCTTGTTGACGTCGGTGATGATCCCGGCAGGATCGGTCGTCATGAGGGCATCGATGTTGGATTCAATCAGCGACCGCGTGTAAAACTGCTGGTCGCGCAAGCGTTGATCAAGCTTCATCTGCTCGGCTTCCACCTGTTTGCGCGCAGTGTTATCCGTGCCGATTAACAGATAGCCAATAATGATCTTGTCGATATCGCGTAGCGCCGTGACGGACACGACTGCGGGGAATCGGCTCCCGTCCTTGCGGATGTAGGTCAATTCGTAAATGTCTTCAATGCCGCGCGAGGCCTTGAACACCAGCGCCTCAAAGCCGGGCGTGATCGGTGTTTCAAACTCGGCACTTAAGGCGCTGGCTCTGGTGATCACTTCTTGAGGATCAGAAATTTCTGCAGGCGTGATCTTGTTCATCACATCAGCTGCTGAATAGCCCAGCATGCGCTCAGCGCCGACGTTGAAAATCTGGATGACACCTTTGGCATCCGTGGCAATGCTTGAGAAGTTGGCACTGTTAAAAATGGCACTCTGCAATGCGCCTGCCTTGACCAGCGCTTCTTCCGCTTGCTTGCGAGCACTGTTGTCCGTGCCGATCAACAGGTAGCCAATGATCGTGTCGTGGTTAAGAATGTCTCGCAGCGCCGTCACCGAAACAACGGCAGGGAACCGACTCCCGTCCTTGCGGATGTAGGTCAGCTCGTAGATGTCTTCAATGCCGCGCGAGGCTTTGAACACCAGCGCCTCAAAGCCCGGCGCAATGGTGGTTCCAAGTTCCTGGCTCAATGCTTTGGCGCGGGCAATAACTTCTTGTGGGTCCGATATCTCAGCAGGCGTGATCTTGTTGAGCACTTCCGCCGCCGTGTAACCCAGCATGCGTTCGGCGCCGACGTTGAAGATTTGAATGACCCCTTTTTCGTCAGTGGCGATGCTTGAAAAGTTGGCGCTGTTAAGGATCGCGTTTTGCAAGGCTCCTGCCTTAAGGACGGCCTCTTCTCGCCGAACTTCTGTGACGATTTCTTTGATTCCCAAATCGCTGCTCGTAATGTTAGTTGACTCTATTTTGAACATACTTTAAAGAGCGATGGATAGTTAACTGGGGTGTCAAATTTGTTTTTTTATTTTAATGTTTTAAATCAATGGAAAAGCTAATGGTTAATTCATTAAGTCTTTAAATTATTAATTTGATGAAATTGATTAATAATAGTCAAAAAACTAGCTTCTGTCATCTGACTTTGTCTAGAGAAATTATTTTGGCGAATACCAGAAGTCTGGTTTTCGCCAATGAACGCACAGTTGTTCAGCTTTCAGCCCGCATCATGCGGTTTGCAGGCTAGGGTAGTCTGTGTAGCCTTTGGCACCTGGGGTGTAAAAAGTGGCTTGGTCGGGCACATTCAGCGCAGCACCTGCTTGAACGCGTGCGGGCAAATCTGGATTGGCCAAGAAGCCTGTGCCGAAGGCGACAGCATCGAGTTTTTTGTCCGAAATAGCGGCTGCAGCTTCTTCGCTGCTGTAGCCCATATTGCCAATCAGAACACCCTTGTAATGCGCACGCGCAATCGTCATCACATCGCCTGTTTGTTGCTGGAAAAAGTCGGCTCGCATCAGATGCAAATAGGCCAGGTTGTAGTCATTCAAACGCTCAGCCAAAAATGCAATCAGTCCCAGGGGGTCGCTGTCTATCATGCTGTTGAAACTGTTCAGTGGCGACAAGCGCACGCCCACCCGGTCTGAGCCAATAGCGGCGCTCACAGCGGTTAACACCTCAAACAGAAAACGGGCACGGTTTTCCATCGTGCCGCCGTAGGTGTCGGTTCGCTGGTTGGCGCCATCGCGCAAAAATTGGTCAATCAGGTAACCATTGGCAGCATGCACCTCCACGCCATCAAAACCTGCGGCTATCGCATTTTTGGCGGCGCTGGCAAAAGCTGCCACCACGGTGCTGATTTCTGCTGTGGTCAAGGCCTGTGGCACCGCGTGAGCAACTTTGCCACTGGGTGTTTGAACCTCACCACTGATGGCCATCGCGCTTGGTGAAACACTGCTCGCACCCGAGTTGAGCAAGGGGTGGGCCGCACGCCCAGCGTGCCAGATTTGCATCACAATTTTTCCGCCTTTGGCGTGCACTGCGTCCGTGACAGTTTTCCAGGCCTCGATTTGTTCAGGGGAGTAGATGCCAGGCTCGGTGACAAAAGCCGATGTATTGGGCGCGATCATGGTGCATTCCGTCACGATCAGGCCCGCGCTGGCGCGTTGTGCGTAGTATTCGGCCATCAGCGCGTTGGGCATGTGTGCCAAGTCAGAGCGAGCACGCGTCAGGGGTGCCATCAACATGCGGTTGGCGAGCTTGAATGCGCCGGCATTTAGTGGGGTAAATAACATGGAGTTTCCTTTTGGGGTTTAAGTGCAGGGATGTGGTGATTTGTCAGGCGCGGTGCCATGCCGTTGAGCATGAGACGGCGCCTCAGAAGGCTATCGAAAGCGTGCAGTCCGGCGGCATTGTCTCAACAAATGCTAAAGCTTGTCGTCGCCGGGTCAACCCTTCTGGGCTAGTCGATGCTTATGATTGAATTACCCGCCACAGCGCCTCTGCGGGTGCTGGCAAAGCGGCGCGCTGGCGGTAGAGTCGAATGTCCACGGGGATGTGCCACTGAGCGTCACCCGCTGGCACCAGC
>JBEDKR010000329.1:0-3217 GCA_041172005.1 Pseudomonadota bacterium | reverse complement strand
TCTAGCGCGGTCTGCACCACGTGGGCTTTGCTGAAAAATATGGGCCTAGAGCGCCGCGTACCGAACGCCGGTACGCTACTCTCCGGCAAGTATTAACAATTTCGATCACTTCCCAAAAATTCCAAACGAGATACAACCATGATTCAAAAGAGACACTTCATTCGCCAGACCGCCTTGGCCGGCTGCGCCCTGCTGCTCTGCGGCGCTGCCATGGCGCAAGCGTACCCAAGCCGACCCATCACACTGGTGGTGCCAAATCCGCCCGGCGGCTTTGTCGATGCCTCAGCCCGCCTGATCAGCGATCCGTTGTCGCGCGTGATGAACCAAACCGTCATCGTAGACAACAAAGGCGGCGGTAGCGGCAACGTGGCTTACGGCCAAGTCGCCCGCGCCCGTCCTGACGGCTACACGCTGCTGACGTCTTACTCTGCGTACCACGTCGGCAACCCGGCGCTGTCGCAAAAGCTGCCTTGGGCGCAAAAAGACCTGACGCCTGTGGCCCTGATCACCGTCGCCACCAACATCATTGCCCTGCACCCATCGGTGCCCGCCAACAACCTCAGTGAATTCATCACCTATCTCAAAGCCAACCCCGGCAAGCTGAGCTACGCCTCGCAAGGCAATGGCTCGCTCTCGCACATTGGCACTGAGATGTTCAAGATGCAGACTGGCACCAGCATGGTTCACATTCCTTACCGTGGCTCTGGTCCAGCCGTGCAAGACGTGTTGTCTGGCCAAGTGCAGGTCTTCATCAGCACGCCACCGTCTTTGATGAGCCATGTGCAAGCCGGCACGCTCAAGGGCTTGGCGGTGACCAGCAAAACCCGTCACCCCGGCGTTCCCAAAGTGCCGACGACGACTGAAGCCGGCCTGAAAGGCTTTGAACTTGAAGCTTGGGTGGGCATCTTCGCGCCGGCTGGGACGCCGCCTGACGTGGTGGCCAAGCTGACGACCTCGATCAAGCAAGCGCTGGAATTGCCAGAAACTAAAACCCGCGCCAGCGCCGCCGGCATTGACCTGCGCTACCAGCCACCGGCCGAGTTGGACGCCTTGGTGAAACGTGAAACCGAGTTCTGGGCCAAGACCATCAAGGCAGCCGGTATCACGGCTGACTGAGCCATTTAAAAATTGATTTTTTCACGCCCTCGTCAGACTTTATAAAAACTCAACAGGAGACAAAAATGCCCCGCTACGCACTCATGGTCAACGGTAAAAAGCAAAACGTTGAGGCCGATGCCGACACGCCGCTTTTGTATGTATTGCGAGACAACCTAGCCCTCAACGGACCCAAGTTCGGTTGCGGTTTAGGTCAATGCGGGGCATGCACTGTGCACGTCAACGGTGTGGCCACGCGCTCTTGCCTCTTGCCTGTCAGCACGCTGGCTGGCAAGGCGGTGACAACACTCGAAGGTCTATCGATAGACGGCAAGCCAGGCAAGCTGCAGCAAGCCTTCATTGACGAGCAGGCCGTTCAGTGCGGCTACTGCATCAACGGAATGATCATGACCTCGGCGGCATTGCTCAAAAGCACGCCGAACCCGAGTGATAGCGAGATCAAAAGTGCTTTGGCTGGCAATCTCTGCCGCTGTGGCACGCATCAACGCATCTGCGCTGCCGTCAAACGCGCAGCAACAGCCTGAAGGAGCGCGACATGAACAACATCGCAATCAACGCAAAGATCAGCCGCCGCAGCCTTTTGAAAGCGGGTGCCGGCGCTTTGGTCGTCGGCTTCAGTGCCAACGCCACCTTGGCGCAAGCCGCTACCCCCGCCCTGCGCCCAGCCAAATCCGTGGCCAAAGATGTGGTCGATTCGTTCCTGGTGATTGGTGCTGATGGAAAGATCACCGTCTTCGTCGGAAAGGTCGATCTCGGCACCGGCACCAAGACAGCGCTGGCCCAGATGGCCGCAGACGAACTCGATGTCGCCTTTGAGCGCATTGAAATGGTCATGGGTGACACCGCCACCACACCAGATCAATGGATGACAGGCGCCAATCTGACGATTGCCCAAGGCGGCGGCGAACTGCGACGCGCCTGTGCCACAGCGCGTGGTGCACTGCTGGCCCGTGCCTCGACGCGACTGGGCGCTTCAGCATCAGAGCTGAGCGTGACCCAAGGCGTTGTGAGCATCAAGACTGATCCTGCCAAGACCGTCTCTTACAGCGAGTTGATGCAATCTCAGACGGCTTTTGATTTAAAGATCGACCCCAAAGCACCGCTCAAACCAGCCACTGAATACCGAGTTGTAGGTCAGTCGATTCCGCGCGTGGATATTCCATCGAAAGTCACCGGTGCGTTCCCTTACGTACATGACCTGCGCCTTCCGAACATGCTGCATGCTCGGGTGGTCCGACCAGAAGCAGCCGGTGCGAAGCTACTGGCCGTCGACGACAGCGCTGCGCGCAAGATCACCGGCTTTGTGCAGACTGTACGCAAGGGTAATTTTTTGGCCGTTATCGCGCGTTCAGAGTGGGCTGCGGTCAAGGCTGCCCGTGCACTCAAGCCAAGTTGGTCGGCCGGTACCGAACTGCCCGACCAAGCCACCGTCTTCGATTACTGGCGCAAACAGCCGCTGGCAAAAGAAGAGGCGACACAAAAAGTAGGCGATGCACCTGCCGCGCTGGCCACCAGCGTTCGCAAGGTCAAGGCCAGCTACGAGTTCGCAGTGCAAACGCATGCATCCATCGGACCTTCTTGTGCAGTGGCCGACTTCAGCGCCGGCAAGCTGGTGGTTTGGTCGCCCTCACAGGCCACCCACTCAATGCAAAGCGAGTTGGCCAGCATCACCGGCCTGCCGATGGACAGCGTCCGTCTTCTGTACCTTGATGGCTCTGGTTGCTATGGCCGCAACGGCCATGAGGACGCCACAGCAGATGCAGCCCTGATCGCCACACTGATCGGCAAGCCAGTACGCGTGCAGTGGATGCGTGACGACGAGACCGCGCGTGCGCCTAAAAGCCCGCCCAGAGCGATCGACATGGAAGCCGGCTTTAACCAAAGCGGCAAACTGCAGGCGTGGTCTGGCGACTTTCACATCGCTGTCAACCACATCGTGGCCTTCAAACCGCTGGATTTTCCTTTGCTGGCGGCGACAGATGTCGGTTTGCCAAGGCCGGGCAACTGGGTCGGTTTCCTTTTTCAAAACGCTGGTGCACCGTATGAGATTCCCAACATACGCGTCAACACACGCCACATCGCTGACACGTTCTTCCGTTCG
>JBEDKR010000328.1:0-3224 GCA_041172005.1 Pseudomonadota bacterium | reverse complement strand
ATAGTCTTTGGCAAGCAATGCAGCCTGTGCATCCCATGACGACAAGTTGCAACCCAGTGAGTGCGACATAGTCACCCATGGACCACTGTCGCCGTCAATGGTGTAGTGAACATCGATGTTGTTAACGCGAACTTTCATGCTTGCTTGTCTTTCAATCTGCTTTGATGGCGGAGGCCTGCGCGAGTTTTTTGAACATCAGGACTTCGTCATTGACGAGTTGGTCAAACGCTTCGGGAGAACTTGTCACCGGCTCTATGCCCAGCGGTGCAAAGCGCTGCAGCACCTGAGGTTGTTTGAGGATGGTCGCCACTTCAGCCTGCAACTTGTCGACTATGGCGCGCGGCGTCTTGGCCGGCGCCAACAGCCCATACCAAAAAATCCACTTGTAGCCCGCCACACCAGATTCAGCGACGGTCGGCAGATTGGGCAGTTCGGCCATGCGCTGGGTACTTGTCACGGCCAGCGCTTTGGCGCGGCCTTCGCGCACCAGATTAATCGCGCTGGCGTAAGGCGAGATGAACAACTGCGTGCGGCCCGACAGGGTGTCAGCCAAGGCTTCCGGAATCCCCTTGAAGGGAATGTGCACCATGTCCAGACCGGCTTGGGCCTTGAGCAACTCAGCCGCAAACTGCGACCCACTGCCAATACCCGCCGACGAGTAGTTGAACTGGCCCGGCCGCGCCTTGGCCAAGGCGATGAACTCTTGCAGTGTGTTCACGCCCAGCTGCGGCGACACAATCACCAATGCAGGCCCGGTGGCGGTGATCGTGACGCCGGAGAAATCTTTCAAGACGTCATATGGCAACTTGGCATAGATCGCCGGCGAAATGGCGTGGGCAGAAGACACCGACAGCAGCGTGTAGCCGTCGGCGGGTGAATTGGCCAGAGCCTGCGCGGCGATGTTGCTGCCCGCCCCGACACGGTTTTCAACCAACACCGGCTGCTTCCAGTCTTCAGTGAGCTTTTGGGCCAGCACCCGAGCAATGATGTCGGGCCCGCCGCCTGGCGAAAAACCGACCAAGATTTTGATCGGCTTACTCGGATAAGTCTGAGCCAGCGCGGGCAAGGAAAGCGCTGAAAAGACAGCCAGAAAAAAAGTACTCACAAACGCGGCGGTGGCCGGGATTCTGCTGTGCATAGGGCTATTTCAATGAATTGATCAGGCCGCTATCTTGTCTTTTAAACCCGACCGGGACATCAGTGGATACACCGATGTCTTGGCAACCACCTAAACTGCTATTTCATTCAAGGAGTTCAGCATGAAAAAGAATGTTGGCGGCGTCGACCGCGTGCTTCGCATCGTTGCCGGTCTGATCCTCATGGCCTTAGCGGCGACAGGTCAAATCGGTCCCTGGGGTTGGCTGGGCGCCATCGTTTTGGCCACCGGTGTTTTCAGCTTTTGCGGCGCCTACACCCTGCTGGGTTTCAACACCTGCCCGATGAAGCCAGACGATCAGGCCTCTTAGTTTCAGCGGGGTCGTGAGCGTGGCCGTTAGCTGTCGAGCTGAATTTTCTGGTCTTTGGCGACCTTGGTCCAGCGTTCAATATCGGCTTTGACATAGGCTCCAAACGCTGTCGGCGTCATCGGCACCAAGGCGACTGCTTCACCGGCTAATTTGTCCTTGAAGTCCGGCTGCGTCAGCACTTTGTTCAAGGCCTCATTGAGCTGCTTGACGATGGCTGGCGGCATGCCCGCCGGACCCATGATGCCGTACCACTGCTCGCCATCAAAACCCTTCAGACCGAGCTCATCAAGCGTCGGCACGTCTTTCAACAACTCATGCCGCTTCAGGCCGGTCACCGCCAAAGGCCGCATGCGGCCGCTGCGAATGTGCGGCAAGGCACCCGCCAAACTCGGGAACGCCGCCTGCGTCTGGCCCGCCATCAAATCGACATTGGCCGGTGCCACACCGCGGTACGGCACATGCGTCATGGTCAAGCCGGTTTGCAGCTTGAACAGCTCCGCCACCAAGTGCGTCAATGAACCAGCCCCGGCCGAGCCATAAGCGATGTTGCCGTCTTGCTTGCGGGCGTAGTCAATGAAGGACTTGACGTCTTTGACCGGCAAGCCCGGATAGATGCACAAGACATTGGGGGCAGTGCCGATCATGCCTATTGGCGTGAAGTCGCGCAGCGCGTCGTAAGGCAATTTACGCGTCGCCGGTGCGGTGCCGTGCGTTGCGACATATGACTGAATCAGCGTGTAGCCGTCGGGTGTGGCGCGGGCCACGTTTTGTGCCGCAATCGCACCGCCACCGCCGGAAATGTTTTCGACCACGAAGGTCTGGCCCAGCTCTTTGCCAAGGCGCTCACAGGTGGCCCGCGCAATCATGTCGGCACCCCCGCCGGCAGACACCGGAACAATCAAGCGAATCGGTTTGGCCGGGTACCCCGGCGGCCCGCTTTGTGAACTGACGAGCGAACCGAAGCCAAGCGCTGGAACAGCGATTAAGAAATTTCTGCGTTTGATTTGAGTTTTGATCTGAGGCATGTTGTTTTCCGTAACAAGGCAAGAATTTTGCCGCTGCTCTTGTTTTTTTGCATCGGTGCTTACCCACACCTTGATGGAAGAGAGCTACTCAGTCGACATTGCAGACCTTCATCAACAAAGCCGCTATTGATACCAGCTGTCGAGCATGAGTTGCAGCCGGCGGTCGTGCGAGAGATAGAAGTCGATGTGTTTGCCGGACACCGTGAATTCGGTGTCGATGTTGGCTGGCGCGCCGGGTGCGCCCTGGGGTGGGTGCGGCCAAACCGGTGCGGGGCCCGCGTAAAGATAGCCCGTGATGTTGTGGCCTGCGGTGTTTTTGATGGGCCAGACGCCAGAGTATTTTTTGATGATTTCAAATTTACGCAGCGTTGATGTGCCGAGTTTGAGGGGGTCACGCAGGCGCTGGTCAATCGGTTTGAGCAGCGCAGGGTTGAGGTCGAACGAGTCTTCAAGGCTGGTGTCGATGCCCAAGGCGCTGGCCACATGCTGGCCGTCAACCATGCGCTGGTATTCGTCCAAAGCGGCTTGCTCTGTGGCAAAAACTGCATCCCACACCTTGGAGTGACCGGTGCTGCTGATGACCATCAAGGCCCAAGCCGTTGTGCCGCGCCGGTAAATGCAGACGTCTAGCCGGTGACCCTGCACAAGTACCTTGCGGCGCAGTGCTGAAAAAATCAAATGGGTTGCTGGCATGCCTGCTTGGTTTAACACTCAGTGACTTTGGCTTGAACAG
>JBEDKR010000327.1:0-3242 GCA_041172005.1 Pseudomonadota bacterium | reverse complement strand
CAAGGGCTCTGAGTTTGAGCCGAAGGCGCACTTGCCGGTGCCAGGTGCGCTGGACTTGTGTTTTATCGCCAACACACCACTGCAACAAGTCATCGACAAACTACAACGCGAGAGCTGGCCGATCATCGAAGGACCTGTGTTGCGCACAGGCGCCACCAGCAAAATTCGCTCGGTGTACGTGCGCGATCCAGATCTGAACCTGATTGAAATTTCCGAGCACGTTTAACGCAACAAAAAGCCCAGCCTCCTACAGGCAGCAGTGGCTTTGCGATCTGACGGAAAATGCAGCTTAAGCAACAGAAAAAGAGATCAATGGCAGATATTCATATTGAACGCGAACACCGCATGGACCTGGCCGAAGCACGCAAGACTGCCGCACTGTGGGTGCAGCAGGCTGAAGAAAAGTTCGACATGCGCTGCACTTATGTCGATGGGCTGGAGAGCGATCAGGTCAGCTTCACGCGCTCAGGCGTCAGTGGCACGCTGACGGTCAGCCAAGATAAGTTTGCAATTGATGCGCGCCTGGGCTTTTTGCTGGGCGCGTTCAAGGACCGCATTGAAAGCGAGATTCAGAAGAACCTTGACACACTGCTGGCACAACAGGCCCAACAGGCTTAGTCGGCGCACTCAAGCGGTGGCGAAACGCTGTGAGGCAATCTCCAGCAGGCCGTCAAAAATAAGGCTGTCGACCAGCTCAAAATGGCCGGTCATGCTGGGCGCCATTTTCCAGCCCGCGCCACCGGTCATCATGCAAACTGGCGCTTCGCCGCAATGCCGCGTCAGGTTCTCAACCATGCGCTGCACAGCACCGGCAATGGCAAAAGTGCCGCCACTGGTGAGGGCGTCGCTGGTGTTGGTGGGGAAGTCAATCACGTCGCCGGTGGGCACATGCAAGCCGGCCGTGCCAGACTCCAGCGCCCGCAGCATGATGCCGTGACCGGGCAAGATAATGCCGCCCAAAAAGTTGCCTTGACCGTCTAGAGCTTCCACCGTGACGGCGGTGCCGACCATGACCACGACACAAGGCTTTTGCTGACCGCGCCCTAGCAGACGGTGACGTGCGCCGATCATGGCAACCCAGCGATCAGTGCCTAGCCGGGTCGGGTGTTCGTAGCCGTTGCTGACACCGCATTCCTGCGCCGTTGACACCACCCAGCGCGGCAAGGCGTCCCAGTGCTCCATCTGCTCGACCACGCGGCCTTTGATGGCGTCACCGGCCACGATGCAACCCAGAATGCAGTCTGGCGGCGCGAGGTTCTTGAACTCTTGCTCGGCCAGCTTGTCGATGTTTTCCAAAAACACCGCGCCGTGCGCCAACAAACGAGCCCCCTTCACGGGGGCTTCGTAGTAAGCCCATTTCAGACGGGTGTTCCCTACATCAAGCGCTAAAAAAGTCATTGGGCTGGATTATGAACACTTTCACTTCTGTCGCCACGGCAAGCCGCGCTGACGCCAACCTGCCAGCAAGCCGCGGTGGCCGTCGGCATCGGCATCGCCCTCAAAGCCTTCCAAAATGTTGTAAGCCTCCAGCCCGAGCTCAGTCGCACGCTTGGCTGCGGCAATAGACCGAACGCCGCTGCGACACAGCAAGACAGCTTTTTGCCCGGTCGGCACAGCCGCTTGAAGCGCCTCGTCAAAGCTCGGGTTCATGGCCATGCCCGGCCACTGCTTCCAGGCCAGCGGCACCGCACCCGGCACAAAACCGACCCACTCACGCTCGGCATCGCTGCGCACATCGACCAAGACCGCCTCGCCCGACTGCACCCAGCGCCAGGCGAGTTCGGGTGAGACGTCGCCAGCGTAGCCAGTGGCCGGAATGGGAGAAATCGTGTTGCGAGAGTTCATGGCGACGTATTTTGCCGAATCGATGAGCGCACAACAGCTTTTCCCAAAATAAACCTAATGGAGGTCTCCTTATCGGTAAAAACCCTCTTTCTACTTAATTGATACAAGGTGAACATTCACAAACAATCACTAAGTAACTATTTTTAACCGGAGACAACAGAATGACTGAACACAAAAGCCCTCGCCGCCGCGGCCTCCTCAAAGGTGCGGCCATTGCAGCCGGCGCAGGGGCCATGGCGGCACCCATGCTGGCCACCGCACAAACCACCACCACGCTGCGCTTTCAAAGCACTTGGCCTGCCAAAGACATTTTTCACGAGTACGCCACCGACTTTGCCAAAAAAGTCAACGACATGGCCAGCGGCAAACTCAGGATTGAAGTCCTGCCAGCCGGCGCCGTGGTGCCTGCGTTCCAGTTGCTTGACGCCGTCAGCAAAGGCACGCTGGACGGCGGCCACGGCGTGATCGCCTATTGGTATGGCAAGAACACGGCTCTGGCTCTGTGGGGTTCCGGTCCATCCTTTGGCATGGACGCCAACATGCTGCTGGCTTGGCACAACTACGGCGGCGGTAAAGCACTTGTCGACGAGATCTACAAGAGCTTGAACCTCGACGTCACGTCATACCTTTACGGCCCAATGCCTTCGCAGCCACTTGGCTGGTTCAAAAAACCGATCGCCCGTGTCGAAGACATGAAAGGCCTGAAGTTCCGCACCGTCGGCTTGGCGGTCGACATCTTCACAAAAATGGGGACCGCCGTGAACCCACTGCCGGGTGGCGAGATTGTCCCGGCACTCGACCGCGGTTTGATCGACGCTGCAGAGTTCAACAACGCCTCCAGCGACCGGGTTTTAGGCTTCCCTGACGTCGCTAAAAACTGCATGCTGCAAAGCTTTCACCAAAGCAGCGAGCAGTTCGAAATTCTGTTCAACCGCAGCAAGCTCGCCGCCCTGCCGCCTGAGCTGAAATCCATCATTGACTACGCGGTGCAAGCGGCCAGCGCAGACATGAGCTGGAAGGCGATTCAACGCAACTCCGAAGACTACCTTGCGCTGAAAAAACAAGGCATCAACTTCTACAAAACACCGGACTCGGTGTTGCGCGCGCAACTGGCTGCATGGGATGCAACGATTGCCGAGAAATCCAAAGAAAACCCGATGTTCAAGAAGGTTCTGGACTCGCAGAAAGCCTTTGCACAGCGTGCCGGCCAATGGCACAACGACTACACCGTGGACTTCAAAATGGCTTTCAACCATTACTTTGGCAGAAACGCCAAGAAGGCTTAAACGAGTCTGATAGCCAACGGGGGGTGCCATTCCGGTGCCCCCTTATTTTTTGTCGGTGCATCGCGCTGGATGCCAGGAGTTTCAATGCAGTCATTTTTATTGAGCGTGGAC
>JBEDKR010000326.1:0-3246 GCA_041172005.1 Pseudomonadota bacterium | reverse complement strand
TTGCAAGACTGGTTGCGTGGTCACGCGCCACGTACTTCTGCGCTGTTTGCCGACCCCACTGCACGCCTTGCTTTGCGGCATGACGTGATGGCGGCCCGGCCGGATCTGCACCACCAACTGAGTTCGCTGCGGCTCGAACAAATCCGTCTGGCCCTTAGCCGGTCTGACGAAAACACGGCACTGGCGGAACCCGCTTTTGAGGTGTTTTTCGAAGCGCGTCAGCAGGTCGTCATGTTTGACGATGTGCATGAAGGATTGACATTTTTGTCGGCGCGCTTTCCTCTGGTGGCGCTGTCGAACGGCAATGCTGACTTGGCCCGGGTTGGCCTGAGCGCTTACTTTAAAGACAGCATCAGTGCGCAGGGTTTTGGCGTTGGCAAGCCCGACCCGCGGATTTTCAAGGCGGCGGCGTCTGCCGCCGGTGTCATGCCGCATGAAGTGCTGCACATCGGCGACGACGCCGCGTTGGACGTGCTGGGCGCGCTGGCCTGCGGCATGCAAACGGTGTGGGTGAACCGCGAAGACCACGTGTGGACGCACGAGGCCGAGCCGCATGAAACGGTGACCACGTTGACCGAGTTGACAGCACTTTTTGACTTTTAAAAGCGAGACAACATGACTTTGAAGATCTACGGCATTGCCGCCTCACGCGCTTCCCGCCCGTTATGGGTGGCACACGAACTTGGCTTGGACTACGAGCACGTGCCAGTGCCGTACCAAGGCGGTGCGACGCGCACGCCGGAGTTTTTGGCCATCAACCCGAACGGCCATATTCCGGCGATAGATGACAACGGCGTCTTGGTCTGGGAGTCGATGGCCTGCACACTGTATTTGGCGGATCGTTTCAAGGCCGCTGATGGCAGTAGATTGGCGGCCCAAAACCCAGCCGAGTTGGCTGACATTTTGCGTTGGACTTTCTGGTCGGTGACGGAGTGCGAAAAAGATGCGCTGACGGTGCTGATGCACACCGTCGCCATGCCGGCTGACAAGCGCAAGCCGCTGCTGGCTGAAGAAGCCGCACGCCGGTTGGCGGCACCTTTGGCGGTGTTGGAGCAGCACTTGCGCGGCACGGGTGCCGAGCCGCTGGCTTACTTGGCAGGCGAGCGTTTCACGGTGGCTGATATTGCGGTGGCGTCGATTTTGGCGTGGGTCCGTTCAGCGCGCGAATTGATTGCGGCCTACCCTTGCACGTCGGCGTGGCTTGAGCGTTGCCTGAAGCGCCCGGCACAGCAGCAAGTGCGCGCCTTGGCTCGGACAGTAACAACAGGCTGAAGCAGTTCCAGCTAAGGTTGAATTCAGTCGAGCAGTTGGGCCGCGTGCAGGCCCGAGCGCACGGCGCCTTCAAGCGTCGCCGGGTACGGCCCGGCGATGTAGTCGCCGCAGGCCAGCAAGCCCGGGGCAATTTGCGCGCCGGGGCGTTGCAAGTTGGGCGTGCAGGCAAAGGTGGCGCGTTTTTCGATGATGGTTTGCAGCAGTTCCAGCGGCAAACCTAATCGGCGCTGACCTTGCGCCAGCACCTGCGCGCTGATCTGCGCCGTGTCGCCTTGGCTGGCACTGACCACGAAGGCCAGCTGCCCGCTCGGGCCGCCCAGTTGCCCACGGTCAAAGACAAATTGTGCTGGTTCGTCGGGGCTGCTTGGCAAGGCCAACATCGGCTGCGACAAGCTGGCTGTTGTTGCATCTTGGGTTGAGGAAATGACTTGCGTGTAAACCGTCGCCAGCGCTTCGTATTTCAGGCTGTTGGCGAGTGTGATCCAGTTGGCTGTTTCAGCTTTGAAAGTGTCGTTGGATTGTGCTGCGTCAGTCGCAGGCATCGTCACCGTCTCCACTAACCGTACCGCCTCTGTCGGCGGGCAGGCGAGTATCACGGCGTCAAATGTTTCTGCGCGGCACTGCACGTCGCTGTTTCTTACGCCAATGCGCCAACCTTCAGAGCCAAGCGTGAGTGACTCCACCCGCACGCCGAGCCGTGGCGCAGGGCCGCGTTGGGTGAGCCACCTCAAGGCCGCATCGGGCAGCAGGGCGCTGAGGTCTGTGCGCGGCAGCAGCAGGTCCGACGCGCCCGCATGGCTGAACAGCGCGTCTTGCATGATGCGCAAAAAAACCTGCGCACTGGCGTGCTCGGCTGGGGTGTTCAGGGCCGACACGCAGAGCGGCTCAATCAACCCCGCCATGGCACGCGGCGACAGGCCCTCGCACAGCGCTGCAACGGACATATTGGCGGGGCATTCAAAACCGCTCGCCTGCCAACGTCGGGCTAGCCGTAGCAGCGACCATTTGTCTTGCCAGGCCCAGCCTCGAGCACTCAAAATACCGATGAGCGCTTGCACTGCCGCAGGAACTCGGCAATTCGGAAAATGAAGTCCATCGCCATTTGGAAACTGCAAGCGCAACGGTATGCGCAACAAGCTAGTGTCGGTGTCAACGCCCAATCTGTTCATGAGGCGCAAGGTCTCGGCATAAGCACCGATCAAAATGTGCTGGCCGTTGTCGATCTGCAGTGGTTCACCCGCAACAGTGGTTTCAACGCGTCTAGCCCGACCGCCAGCGATGCGCGCACTTTCAAACAGCGTGACTTGGTGTCCGCGCTGGGTGGCCTCGACCGCCGCTGCGCAACCTGCCCAGCCGGCCCCGACCACAGCGACTTTCATGCCATGGTGCCAAAGGCTTGGGTTTTCCAGGCCAGCCAGAACTTGCGCAGCGGCGTCAGGCTGACGCGTTGGTGCAGTACTTGGTAGCCGTCGGCTTGAATTTCGCGCAGCAAGGTGCGGTAAATGCTGGCCATCATGAGACCGGGTTTTTGGGCGCGTCGATCTGCGGCGGGCAGCAGGGCCAGCGCCTCGTCGTACAGGGCCAGCGCGCGTTCGGCCTGAAACGCCATCAACGCGGTGAAGCGTTCTGAATATTGGCGGTTCAGGATTTCATGGGCTTTGACATCGAACTGCTGCAGCTCGCTCATGGGCAGGTAAATGCGGCCGCGCAGGGCGTCTTCGCCGACATCGCGAATGATGTTGGTGAGCTGAAACGCCAGCCCGAGCTTGTGCGCGTAAGCCGTGGTGCTGGCATCCGTCTGGCCAAAGATGCGGGCCGCGACTTCGCCGACCTCGCCGGCCACCAAGTGGCAATAGTTCTTCAAGGCGGTGTAGTCGAGGAAGCGGTTTTGCACCAAGTCCAATTGGCAGCCTTCGATGACGGCGAGCAAGTGCCGCGCTTCAATGCCGTATTGGGCGGCGCAGGGCATCAGGG
>JBEDKR010000325.1:0-3265 GCA_041172005.1 Pseudomonadota bacterium | reverse complement strand
GGTCAAAAAGCGCTGTAAATAGGTTTCTTTGCCAGCCCGGTCAACCAGTCCAGTGGCCAAAATCGTGCTGCTCGCAATTTCTGTCATGCGGGTGGCGAGTGCACTCAGGTTGAGGCCGATGGTTTGGGCATGAAACTGGCGCTCGCGTGCGGCGAGCTCTTGCATGGCGTCTTCGTGCTGGCGTGTCAGCAGCCACCAAGAGGCGAGGGCGGTCAGTAGCAGCGCGCCAGCAGCCAGTCCGGCCGAGGCCAAAGCAAAGCGCCTGGCCAAGCTGGTCGGCAAAGAAGATCTTGTCAGCATGCGTGGTTTTATGACTCAGGCCGTCACCAGCGCTGCATTACGTTGTGGTGGCATCGGTCATCAGATGAGTAAGCCTGCAATTCTGACCGAAAAACCACCGTATTCACAACAACAACCAGCTTTCAGACAGGTAACAATTACGTTACAAATGTTGAAACACTGGCCGCCCATCAGCCACGGCAAGCGCTGGGTGCTGTGCGGTCTACCGAAAAAGACCGGTGTTAGCGGTACAAGACCGTGATGCTGATGCGGCGGTTGCGCGGGTCGAGCGGGTCGTTTGGGTTGTAGGGTGCTGTGTCTGCCACCCCTTCAATGCGTGCAAATCGGGTCGTTTTGACGCCATTTTTCTCGACAATCTGGCGCGTTGCTTCGGCCCGCTCGGCAGACAAAGACCAGTTGTTTCGATTGTCAGTGTTCGAAAACGCCACGCTGTCCGTGTGGCCGCGCAAGGCCAGTTTGTTGGGCATGGTGCCAAGAGATTTGGCAATTTCGTCGAGCAAGGCTTGGGCGCGTGGCAACAGGCGGGTGGTGCCCAGTGCGAACATGGCAAAGTCTGCTTTTTCGATGATCTCGATGCGCAGGCCGTCTTTTTCGCGAACGAACTTGACCTGCTCTTTCAAGTTCTCAAGGTTCGGGCTTTTCTCTAAACGCTCGCTGACTTCCTTTTCGAGTTTGTCAAAGGACGCTTTGTCGGCTTCTTCGACAATTTTCTTCTTCTCCGCTTCGCTCACCTGGTCCGGGTTGGCGCGTTCGCTGCTGTTTGGTGAGGGGTCGTTCTCTGTCGGACCGCCCTCTGAGCGGGGGGTCAGTCGTTCCATAGCAGCCGTTTGCTTGGCTGAAAAAGGGAAGCCATCGGGGTCAATGATGGAGCGGCCACCCAGAATGCCGTTGGAGCCAGCCAACTGCCCCATGGTGACATTGCTGTGGGAGGTCGGTTTGAAGTAATCGGCAATGCTTTTACGCTGTGCTTCGTTGGTCGCACCGAGCAACCACATGAGCAAAAAGAACGCCATCATGGCGGTCATCATGTCGGCCAGCGCGATTTTCCAAGCGCCGCCGTGCGCGCCGCCATGGCCGTCATCGATGACTTTTTTGATGACAATGACCGGCGCTAACGGCGCCGGCACCGCATCCGCTGCTGGCGTTGCGGGTGTCTCGGGTGTTGCTGCTGCGTCAGGTGCTGCAGCGACAGAAGCCTCCGCGGTAGCTGGCGCCGCGTCGGCTTCGGGTGGTGTGGCGACTGCCGCTTCGGCCATGATTATTTGCCGCGCAAGCCGTCAAAGACCTCTGCAAAGCTGGGCTGATTGTGGTGGCTGATGCCGACCCGCGCTGCTTCGATGATGAGTGGCATCGGGTGACCGTGCATGGTGCCAATGATGATTTGTTTGACGACTTTGTAGATCTCGGCTTCGTCTTCAATGATCTGCTTCAGGCGTCCGGCCATGGGCTCGACCAAACCGTAGGCGAAGAACACACCCAAGAAAGTGCCGACCAAGGCACCACCAATCAAGGCGCCCAGAACGGCTGGCGGCTGGTCGATCGCGCCCATGGTTTTAACCACACCCAGCACGCAAGCGACAATGCCCAATGCCGGCAGGGCACCCGCCATAGAGGCCAGGGCTTCAGCGGGTTTCATGGCGCCGTGGTGATGCGTCTTGATGGATTGATCCATCACTTCTTCAACTGCATAAGCGCTCAGATTGCTGGATGAAACCACCAGCAAACGAATCGTGTCGGTGATCAGGTGCAACAAGTCGTGGTCTTTGAGCAGCGCCGGGTACTCGGCAAAAATTGCGCTGGCTTCCGGGTTTTCAATGTGCGCTTCAAGCGCCACCGCACCCTCGGTTTTGAGGGTTTTCATGATCTTGGAGACCACGAAAATGGTGTTCAGGTAGTCGTCTTTTTTGTATTTAGGTCCTTTGAAGACCTTGCCGAAACCGCCTAGCGCACCTTTGACCACGGCCGGACTGTTGCCCACCAGCATGGCGGCAATGGCCGCGCCGCCAATGATGAAGGTCTCAATCGGTGCTGCCTTGATGATGGGTGCCATGCTGCCGCCCGCCATGATGAAGCCACCAAAGACGCAGACAAACAAAACCACAATACCCACAAGACTGATCATCAATTTTCTCCAGGCAAACTGCCAGCGACCAGCGCTAACTCAATCATCAATGCGCTGTCAGGCTGGTACGGGCCGGCAGCAAAGAAGGGACATCGCGCCAAGCCTGGCGAATTTCATTCATCAAGCCGTGGACTTCACGCAAGGCGTCCAGATCGTTGTTGATGTTGATGTGCAACAAGCGTCGCGTCACGTAGCTGTAAAGCTCGTTCAGGTTGTTGGCCAAGTCGCCGCCTTTTTCAAAGTCCAGCGCGCCTTGCAGGCCAAACAAAATACGGTTTGCACGAGCCAAGCTCTTGCCTTTTTCGGCGATGGCGCCGTGCTGGATGTGGCCATGGGCCGCCATCATGCTTTCAATCAGGCCGTCAAACAGCATTTGGATCAGTTCGACCTTGTTGGCGACAACGGCTTGGCTGGCAGTGTTGCCGGCGCCATAACTTTCCATGGCCTTGAAATGAACTCGCATGTCGATTGCTCCTGATTAACTTGACTGTGGACACAGCAAGTATCGGAACGCCAGCGTAAAACTTGAGGGTCAAGGACATATCTCAGCGCATTCAGCCACGGCTGCGCGGTTTGCCAGCGGGAGGCTCCCCCACTTGCAAGGTGACGCGCAGTTTTTTGACAACCGCACTCAAGAGTTGGCTGACGCGAGACTCGGTCACGCCCAGCACTTCGCCTATTTCTTTGAGGTTGAGTTCTTCGACGTAGTACAGGTTCATCAGCAACTGGTCGCGCTCGGCCAACTCGCCAATCGCACCGGCCACCGCTCCCATGAACTGGGCGTGCTCGACGATGGCGTCAGGCTGCTGAGAGCTGTCGTCGGCGATGTTCATGACCTCATCG
>JBEDKR010000324.1:0-3272 GCA_041172005.1 Pseudomonadota bacterium | reverse complement strand
GGTCCATCAGCGAGATCAGCGACAGCCGGGGGTGGCCTTTGAAAGGTTCAAACAAGTCGATGGTGTTGGGGGCCGGCAATTCACAACGCACATGCAGGTGGTGGTCGGCGCGCAGCAAGTCTTGTTGGGTGCAGTTGTCAATGGTGGCCAGCACGTCGTTCCAAGCCTTGCCGCGCAGGCTTTCAGGGTCGGCGTCGCCCACGCCCAGCGCGTCAAAAACCGTCGTGATACCAGCTGCGGCAATCTCAGCGTCATGCGCCAGCAAGGCGGGTAACTCAGCCCAATGAACCTTGGGCCGTGGCATCAGGTGGCGCTCAAAGTTGTCGGTGTGCATTTCCACCAGACCCGGCAACAAATAATCACCACCCAGGTCCACCGCAGCCAAGGCCGAGGTGGCGCCAGCAACAGCGCTGATGCGACCATTTTCAGCCTGCAAACTGCCGTGCACAACTTCACCCGGCAACACCATCCTGGCGTTTTTAAAGATCAGGGAAGCGTTCATGCGATTGCCTTCACAGTCCCAACAGTCCTGAAATCAGCCACATTGACGCGGCGTGTCGCAACCGCGTCACCCACATGGGCGTCGTGAAAAATACCGACGATGGCGGCGCCGCGCGCACTGGCTTCGCGGATCAACTCAATGACGGTCTGCGCGTTCTCCGCATCCAGAGATGCGGTTGGCTCGTCCAGCAACAACAGCGGCCGCGGCTTGATCATGTTGCGAGCGATGTTGATGCGCTGCTGCTCACCACCTGAAAACGTCGCGGGCGGCAAATGCCACAGGCGCTCAGGAATTCGCAGGCGCGTCAGCCAGCGACTGGCCTCGGCCCGTGCAGCAGCCAGCGTATCTGGATCGTCGCCGGCATCTTCAAGCAAAGGTTCGGCCACCACGTCCAGCGCTGGCACCCGTGGGATGACCCGCAAGAACTGGCTGACATAACCGATCGAGTCTTTGCGCAAGCGCACCAGTTCATGCGGCGAGGCGGTGGTCACCTCAACCGGCAGCTGGCCTGGCAAATGAATGCTGATGCTGCCGGCGCTGGTCCGGTAGTTGGCATAAATCATTTTCAGCAAGGTGCTCTTGCCCATGCCGGACGGGCCGTCCAGCACGATGCATTCGCCGGGGTGAACGCTGAGGTTGGCCTCGCCAAGAACCGCCAGTTCGACGCCGTTTTGGTGGTGCAGGGTGAAGCGCTTGGCCACCCCTTGAATGTGAAGCAAAGGGTGGGTCATGGTTGGAGTACCGAAGAAACAAGAAGTTGGGTGTAAGCGTGTTGCGGGTCGTCAAGCACTTGGTCGGTCAGGCCGACTTCAACGATGCGGCCGCGCTGCATGACGATCATGCGGTGCGCAAGCAGACGCGCCACAGCAAGGTCATGCGTGACCACAATGGCCGCCAGTTGCATCTTGCGGGTGAGTTGGCGCAGCATGTCCAGCAGTCGCGCTTGCACCGAGACATCCAGTCCCGACGTCGGCTCGTCCATGAACACCAAGCGCGGTTGTGTGACCAAGTTGCGGGCGATTTGCAAGCGCTGCCGCATGCCACCCGAGAAGGTGCGCGGTGCGTCGTCAATGCGCGCCACATCAATTTCGACACGCTCCAGCCATTCAGCGGCAACGCTGCGCAGCCGGCCGTAGTGACGCTCGCCCTGCCCCATCAATCGCTCACCGACGTTGGCTCCGGCCGAGACGTCCATGCGCAAACCATCAGCTGCGTTTTGATGCACAAAGCCCCAGTCCGTGCGCGCCAGCAAACGCTGCTGGGCTTCGGTCATGGCGAAGACGTCTTGCAGTCCCTCATGACGCGTCATGAAATGCACACTGCCAGCATCGGGCTGGCTACGCGCCGCGATGGCGTTGAGCAAGGTCGACTTGCCAGAGCCGGACTCGCCCACCACCGCCAGCACTTCGCCGGGCCAGAGGTCAAAGGAAACGTCTTGCAGTGCTACGCGGTCCCCGTAGTTTTTACCCAGGCCGCGAACCTGCAGCAAGGGTGCCGGAGGCGCCAAAAAATTCGGAGGTAAATTCATAGTCATATCAAGGCTCGATCACAAAACTCAGGCCATGCTGGTCAAACCCGAGTGATTCATAAAATGCATGCGCCGCATGGCGCTGGAGGTTGGACGAGAGCGCCAACTTGTAGCAACCAGCTGCACGGGCTTGGTCTTTGGCATGGCTCATCAACTGGCGGCCGATGCCGCGCCCCTGCTGGTCGCTGGCCACCACCACGTCCTCGACCACCGCCGACGGCGTGCCGCCATGGGCCAAGTTGTGCATCACCAAGAGTGCATAAGTGCCCAGCACGACCGCCCCATCTGTCGCGACAAAAAGTCGGTAGCTTGGGTAGCGGGCGAACTCAGCGAAGATTTGTTGAGCCGCTTGTTCCGACAAAACTTGGCCGTTGTTGAAATCAAGCTGGGCGTACAGAGCCAATACCGCCGGCAGATCAGCCGTATCAGCTTGCCGGATGACGAGACTCATGACACGGCCTTGCTCATGGCTTGCTCATGTTCATCCTGACGCGACTGGCAATAGTCAGAGTCCGAGCACACATGCATGCGGCTGCCGCTGTCATCGGTGATGACCTCGTCTAAAAAGCTGTCGGTAGCGCCGCACAAAGCGCAGGACGCATCCCAGCGCTGGACGTCAAAAGGATGGTCTTCAAAGCCCAGACTCTCCACCGAGGTGTAGGGTGGCACCGCATAAATACGCTTTTCACGACCGGCGCCAAAGAGTTGCAAGGCCGGGTTCATGTGCATCTTCGGGTTGTCAAATTTCGGGATCGGCGAAGGCGCCATGATGTAGCGGCCGTTGACCAACACCGGGTAGTCGTACGTAGTGGCGATGTGGCCGTACTTGGCAATGTCTTCGTACAGCTTGACGTGCATCAGCCCGTACTCGGCCAGACCATGCAGGGTGCGAGTTTCAGTTTCACGCGGCTCCAGCCGCTGCATTGGCTCAGGCACCGGCACTTGGTAGACGATCACTTGCCCTTCTTGCAAAGGGATTTCAGGGATGCGGTGACGCGTCTGAATCAAGGTCGCTTCACGAGTGTGCGTGGTGGTTTCCACCCCGGCGGTGCGTTGAAAAAAGCGACGGATGTTGACGGCATTGACAGTGTCGTCAGAGCCTTGGTCAATGATTTTCAGCACATCGTCAGGGCCGATGACCGCCGCCGTGACCTGAATCCCGCCGGTGCCCCAACCGTAGGGCAGCGGCATTTCACGCGAACCAAACGGCACTTGGTAGCCGGGAATAGCCACCGCCTTCAG
>JBEDKR010000323.1:0-3274 GCA_041172005.1 Pseudomonadota bacterium | reverse complement strand
CGAGCAGGTGACGTCATTCCTGAAGTTGTCAGCGTGGTGTTGGAAAAGCGTCAAGGACAGGCCGAACAATTCACCATGCCGCGCCAATGCCCTGTGTGTGGCTCAGCTGCTGTGCGTGAAGAAGGCGAGGCTGATTACCGCTGCACGGGCGGACTCTTCTGTGGCGCTCAGCGCAAAGAAGCCATCTTGCATTACGCGCATCGCCGCGCGGTCGAGGTCGATGGCTTGGGCGACAGGCTGGTCGAGTTGTTGGTGGACGCCAACATCATTCGCACGCTACCCGACCTGTATCGGTTGGGCTTGACCTCCTTGGCCGGGCTCGATCGGATGGCTGACAAGTCCGCCAACAATTTGCTTGAAGCGATTGAAAAATCTAAGCAAACGACCTTGCCTCGCTTCATGTTTGGCCTCGGTATTCGTCATGTGGGTGAGGCTACGGCCAAAGCGCTCGCCCGCTATTTTGGCCATCTAGATGCCATCATGAACGCCAGCGAGGAAGTGCTGCTGCAGGTGGATGACGTTGGGCCGGTGGTGGCGCAAAGCATCCGCACTTTCTTTGACCAAGCGCATAACCGCGAAGTGGTCGAGCAGTTACGCGCTTGTGGTGTGACTTGGGAAGAGGGCGAGCCGGCAGCGCGTGCACCGCAGCCGCTGTCGGGTAAAACATTTGTCATCACCGGTACGCTGCCAACTTTGGGGCGCGACGAAGCCAAAGACAAAGTCGAAGCCGCAGGCGGCAAAGTGGCTGGTTCGGTCAGCAAGAAAACCGACTACGTTGTGGCCGGCACTGACGCCGGTAGCAAGCTCACCAAAGCGCTGGAACTCGGCGTCAAGGTGATCGACGAAAACCAACTCATGGAGTTACTCAATGGCAGTGCATGAGATTTTGAAAATGGGCGATGCTCGCTTACTGCGCGTCGCGCAAACGATCACTGAGTTCGACACCGACGAACTGCATTTGCTGGTGGCTGACATGTTTGACACCATGGCCGCCGCCGATGGCGCTGGCCTTGCCGCACCGCAAATTGGCGTTGACTTGCAGCTGGTTATTTTTGGCACGGATGAAATCAACCCGCGCTACCCGGATGCACCGCTGATCCCGCGCACCGTGCTGCTGAACCCGGTCATCATGCCGATTGGCGATGAAGAAGAAAATGGCTGGGAAGGTTGTTTGTCCGTGCCCGGTTTACGCGGCGTGGTGCCGCGCTTTTCAAAAATTCGCTACACCGGCTTTGATCTTTACGGCGATGCTATCGACCGCACCGTCGATGGTTTTCATGCGCGTGTGGTGCAGCATGAGTGCGACCATTTGATCGGCAAGCTGTACCCGATGCGCGTGAGAGACTTCACCCAGTTCGGTTACACCGAGGTGTTGTTTCCCGGACTGGATGCCGGGCAAGACGATTAAGGCCACCATGTCAGTCCAAGATTTATACCGAAGCAAGCGTTGCAGCGCTGCCGATGCTCTAGAACATCTCCATGATGGCGACTTCATCATCGTGCCAACGGGCGTGGGCGAACCGCCCAGCTTGTTGACCGAACTGTCAGAACAGCGCCGGCACTTTCACGACATCAAAGTCGGCCAGATTTTGGCCGTGCGCAAGTACGGTTATTTCGATCCCGAAACGGCTGACCATGTGCGTCATGTTGCTTTTTTCTTTGGGGGTGCATCGCGTGCCGGCGGCATTGCGGGTTGGACGGACTTCATTCCCAGCTATTTCTCGGAAATGCCCAGCCTGATCGAGCGCGGTCAAATGGCAGCAGATGTCGTGATGGCGATGGCGTCGCCCATGGACAGCCATGGTTATTTCTCGCTCAGTCTGGGGGCCGACTACACCATGGCTGCCATCAAAAAAGCACGTGCTGTGGTGCTCGAAGTCAACCCGAATGTGCCTTACGCGCTGGGCCATTGCCACGTGCATATTTCGCAAGTAACAGCCTTGGTCGAGAGTCAAGAGCCGGTGTTGGAAGTGGGCTTGCCAAAAATCGGCCCGGTGCAAGAAGCCATTGGCAAATTTGTAGCCGACATGATCGACGACGGCTCGACCTTGCAGATTGGTTACGGCGGTATTCCAGATGCCGTGGTGATGCAGCTGACGTCCAAGCATGACCTAGGTATTCACACTGAAATGATCGGTGACGGCATCTTGACGCTGATTGAAAGCGGTGCGGTGACCAACCGAAAGAAGAACTATCTGCCGGGTAAAACCATTGCCACTTTTGCGTTGGGATCACAAAAACTCTACCGTCACATGGACCGCAACCCTGGCTTGGAAATGCACCCGGTCGATTTCACCAACGACCCTTATCTGGCGTCACAAAACGACAATCTGGTCACCATCAATGCGACCTTGCAGATTGATCTGCTGGGCCAGTGCGGTTCTGAAAGCCTGGGGCATCTGCCTTACTCCGGCACCGGCGGTCAATCTGATTTTGTGCGGGCCGCCAACCGCTCGCGCGGTGGCAAGTCTTTCATCGTGTTGCCGTCGACCGCCAAAGACGACAGTATCAGCCGCATCGTGCCGGTGTTGTCGCCGGGCACCCACGTCAGCACCAGCAAGAACGACATCAACTATGTGGTGTCGGAGTATGGTGTGGCGCAACTGCGCGGAAAGTCAGCCAAGCAGCGGGCTGCTGAGTTGATAGGGATTGCGCACCCGGATTTTCGAGCAGAGCTGACACTGGCTGCCAAGCAGATCAATTTAATCTGATGGCGGTGTAGCTTCAGGCGTTCAAGGCCTCAAGCAACTCGGTTTCAATCGCAATCTGCGCCCGGTTTTGCTGCAACTCAGGTCCATCAATCAAGAAGGTATCTTCAACGCGTTCACCCAGTGTGGTGATTTTGGCGAGCTGCAGATTGATGCGGTGATGGGACAGCACGCGGGCGATCGAGTAAAGCAAGCCGACCCTGTCACTGGCCGAGACGGTGAGCAGCCAGCGCTGGCCTTTTTCGTCGGGGCGCAAGTCCACGCGCGGGGCGATGGGAAAGCTTTTGACTCGCCTTGAGATACGACCTTTGCCAGCCGGTAGCAAGGGGCTGATGTCTTCGATGGCGCGCACCAACTCAGCCTCTACCATCGCGACCATTTCACGGTAGTGCTCGTTCAAAATCGGGCTGGTGACTTGAAAGGTGTCCAGCGCATAACCGTTGTTGGCGGTGTGAATCTTGGCGTCCAGAATGCTCAGACCGGCTTCTTCAAAATAGCCGCAAATGCGGGCAAATAAATCAGGAGCGTCAGGTGTGTACACCAGCACCTGCATGCCTTCACCAGCA
>JBEDKR010000322.1:0-3284 GCA_041172005.1 Pseudomonadota bacterium | reverse complement strand
CCGATCAACTTGCACAAATAAGGCAGCTTGGGGTCCCAGCTGACAGCGAAGTGCTGGCACTTCCAACAATCAGGCCGACCCGCTACCGAGGGTGTGTTGCCGTTCAGCATGGTTACTGCAGCAACTTGAGCACCGTTTGTTGATCGGTGTTGGCTTGCGCCAGCACCGCCGTGGCGGCTTGCTTCATGATCTGTGTACGCGACAACTCAGAGCTGGCAGCAGCGTAGTCAGCGTCTTGAATCTGGCTGCGCGAAGCTTCTGTATTGACAACCACGTTCGACAAATTGTCCATCACGTGCTGAAGTCGATTCATGACCGCGCCCATTGTTGCGCGCGCGCCATTGACCTTGTCCATGGCGGCATCCAACAAGCTCAGCACGGTCTTGGCCCCTTCGGCAGTGGCAATTTGCACATCCGGCGGGGTTTTGTCGGAATCACCGGTGATGGCACCGGTGATCGGGCCACCTTTGCCAAAATCAGCCAGGTCAATCGTGATGGTTTGGTTGGCGCTGGCCCCGACGTGAAAGCTCATGCGGGTGGTGCGCGGTGGCGTCATCTTGCTGGTGGCTTCGTCCACGTCACCGCCAAAAGTACCGGCTTGGAAACCCAATGTTTTGAAGTCACCTTCATCCACATCGAAACCATTGACGCCGGCCTCGACTGTGAATGTTTTGCTGATGTAAGGCGGTGGCGCGCCATTGCCGGGCGCTGCACCGGCTGGGGGTTGGATGGGCGCCGGATCAGCCGTCAGGGAAATCGAGCCGTACAGCGTGGTGGCTGTGGAGGACGATGACGATGCGGTGGCGATGCCCGTGACGCCGATCGCGCTGTCCGAGGCAGTGCCGCCGGTCAAACCCAAGCCAAACTCAGAGGCATTGGTCCCGCTGTCGTACCAGACAGACAAGTTGCGTCCGTCAGGCGTTGTCAGCGTGATGCCGCCCGTGCCGGAGTTGCTGGCCAACACGCCATGCTGACCTTGCTGGGCATTGATCGCGTTGATCACGTTGCTCAAGCGGTTCGGCAGTTCGTCAGCCACACCAAACGTGACCGACACCTGAACACCGTTGATAAACAAAGCACGCAGTCCAGAGGTGGCTGTTGTGGTGTCACTGCCGCTGGTGATCACTGCATTGGCCTTGGCCGTCACGCCGGTCAAAGCGTGACTGTCGTTGATAGCCGCTGCAGTTGCAATGGCACTGGCACTGCGCGAACTGGTCGCCGAGGTGGTGTTGCTGACTTTGTCATCAGTAGCCAGTGCCGCGCGGATGGCGACACCATTGATCAGCACATCGCCAGCGCCTAGGCTTTGAATGTCGCCAGCCGCTGTCACGATGGGTCGCACCGCCGTGTTGACTACCGCTTGGTTGGCGCTGTAGTCGGAGGGCCGCAAGCCTGCACGGCTCCAGTCGCCGGTGTTGGCGGTGGTGACTTTTAACGGCCCTTGGACTGTCGTTTCCAAAGAATAAGTGCCTACCTGCACGCCTTCTTTCAGACCGGTACGGGCAGCAAACTCGGTGGCGGAACTGGTCAGGCTGTTGAAAGCCAGCTCAATGTTGCCGCCCTTCGCGGACTCCAGACGAATACCCTGGCTGTCGCTGGCGCTGTCAATGGCCACTACGCCGGTCTGAGCGCTGATGGCGTTGATGGCGTTGACCACTGCCGTCCGAGACTCACGCGTGTTGTTGGCCGTTGTCTCGATCGGGGCCGAGGTGAAGCCGTTGATGGTCACCGTGCCACTGGTTGCCGTGAGGTTGGTCCCCATCGCGCTGCCGGTCATGACGTTGGTGTTGACGACTGCTGCAACGCCGGTGGCGCTGCTGACTAAATTGATTGCAGCAGCCCGGGCAATCGCGCTGCCAGCCGCTGAGCCAGCGGGTGAAATGGTGTCGTCAGCGGCGAAAGAAGCACCGACGGTGATGTCGTTGATCAGAATGTCGTTAGGCGCCATGGCTGGGACGGCGGTGAAGGTGCGGTTGACGGCAAAAGAAAAAGTATCCGCCGCGACCAACGCTGTGCTCGATCCAACGATCAACGTGCCGGGGGTGCCCGAGCCACCGGTCAAGGCGCTGTTGGTGAACGTGATGGTGCCGGGAGCACCTGCGACAACCACGCCCGCCATGGTTGTCTTAGAGCCGTCGGCCAGTGTCAAAGTGGCAGTCGCTGCAGTGGTGCTGTCAATGACGATACTCACCGAACCAGACTTGGCAAGACTGCCCGTTCCCGTGAAGCTCACCGTTCTGACCGTGTTTGACGTCACAGCCCCAGCCGCATAAGTCAGTCCGTCCGTCGACGCCCCATCCGATGTCACTTTGTAAACCGGCCGCTCACCCACAGGTTCACCGGTGGTGCCGTTCAGGACCGGAAAACCGTTCCACTCGGTGGTGTCGGCAATCCGAACAATCTCTTGCTTGAGCTGTTGAAACTCCAAGTCCAAATAGCCGCGCTGCTCAGTGGCGTTGGTGTCATTGATGGCTTGAATCGACAGCTCGCGCATGCGCTGCAGCATGTTCGTGATCTCATTGGTCGCACCCTCTGCCGTTTGAATCAAAGACACAGCGTCGCCGGCATTGCGCATGGCTTGGTTCAAGCTGCGAATTTGCTGCGTCATACGGGTGGCAATCGCCAGGCCGGCGGCGTCGTCCTTGGCCGAGTTAATGCGCTTGCCCGTTGACAGCTGTTGCATGGCAATCGCGCTGGCACGGTCAGTCGTTTTCATCGCTGCTTGGGTGTACAGCGCCTTAACGTTGGTATTGATCACGGACATGTTTTTCTCCTGAATCGGCTGGCTTGTTTGCCATCACGGCAAGAACTACTGCACAAACAGTGCCAAGCTGCTGCGGCGTACAAAAGCGGCCAACCATGGGCGTCAAACGGCAGTACGTTGCCGCTCAACACCATGGATTGCCGCGGAGCAAGACAACTGGTCAGCTGTGCATACCTGACGCGGGCATGGCCATCAGGTGTTCCGCCATAGCCATACGCTCAGATTGCAAGTCGGCATCTTCTGGCCAAAAAGTCAAGCCTTGCTCGACGACTTGCACGGCTTCAGCCGGGTCTAAGTTGCAGTACAGCGCGCGGGCCAACATGCGGTAAGTCATGGGCTGGGTGCGGTCTTGTTGGACTTCACGCAGGTCACGCAGCAGCTCAATCGCCAAGGCCCAGTCTTGGCGTGTCATGGCCAGCAAACCAGCCATGGCCAAAATGTCTTCGCTCTTTGGATGCAGTGCAACACCAGCGTCGGCAAGGGCTTGCGCCAAGTCGTTTTGTTCTTCAACCATCAGCCA
>JBEDKR010000321.1:0-3289 GCA_041172005.1 Pseudomonadota bacterium | reverse complement strand
GCCACAAAAGTGATGATGGCTGAAATCTCTGCGCGGTTGTTGGAACCGCCGGGGATCAGGTCAAAAAACCAACTCGGCATGAGCAGGTAAAACCACAAGATCACCATGACCAGGGGCACCGAACGCATACCATTGACGTAGATCGTGGCGGGCACCGTCAGCAGCTTGGTGCCTGACAAGCGCATCAAAGCCAGCACAGTGCCGAGAATGATGCCGCCAATGGTTGCAATCACCGTCAGCTCGATGCTGAAAATGAAACCCTTGATGACGAACTTGGAGATGATCTCCCAGCTCAAAAAAGTGAGGTCGAGTCCAAACATGTCAGTGACCTCCGCCGGTGCCGCCGGCAACGATGTAGCCAGGAATCTGCACGCGTCGCTCGACAAAAGCCATCGCGCGGTTCACCGCAAAAGCGGAGATAGCGTACAAGAACGTGACAGCCAGATAGACCTCAATCCCGCGCGAAGTTTCCTCTTGGGCTTGCATGGCGAACATGGTGAGTTCCGCGATCGACACGGCAAAAGCCACCGATGAGTTTTTCAGCAAATTCATGGACTCGCTGGTCAGCGGCGGCAAGATGATGCGAAAAGCCATCGGCAATAAAACGTAGCGGTAGGTCTGAGCGGTGGTCAAACCCATCGCCATGCCGGCGTAACGTTGACCGCGCGGCAAAGCCTGAACGCCCGCCCGGACCTGCTCGGCAATCCGCGCAGACGTGAAAAAACCGAGCGCAAACACCACCAGCCAAAAGCTCGGCACTTGCTGCATGACCGGAAAAATTTTGGGCACCACGAAGTACCACAGAAATATTTGCACCAACAAAGGGATGTTTCGAAACAGCTCGACCCAGACATTGGCCAGCCGTGACACCCAAGGGCTGTTCGGCAAGGTCCGAAGGGTGCCGACAAAAGCGCCCACCACCATCGCCACCACCCACGAACACGCCGCCACAGCCAAGGTCCAACCCCAGGCGTTGAACATCCACTGAAGATACGTTCGGCCACTGCCGTCGTCGTTTAGAAATACCTGCCAATCCCAACTCATGTGGACTCCAATCCCAAAAACTCACCAACACCATTCACACGCCATCGCCAACCCATAAACAGCAAACCCCGCCGAAAAACTCAACGGGGTTTGCAGAACGGCTCAGCACCAAAAATTACTTCTTGGCGTAGTCTTCCATTGGCTTGTCATTCGGCGTGGCCCAAGCTTCTTTGGTGCTCTGGCTGACAGCGTAGCCCACTGCCGTGTTTTTCGGTGGGATCGGTTTGATGAACCATTTGTCCCACAACTTGGCGATTTCGCCAGACTTCAGCATCTGATTGATGGTGTCGTCGCCGATTTTCTTGAAGGCTGCATCGTCCTTGCGAACCATGATGGCGATCGGCTCAACGCTCAGCACTTCACCGACGATTTTGAAATCAGCCGGTGCTCTGGACATGGCGATGTTGCCAGCCAAAATAGCGCCGTCCATGACAAAGGCTTCAGCGCGGCCCGACTCCAGCAGCAAGAAGCTGTCTGAGTGGTCTTTGCCAAAAATTTCCTTGAAGTCGATGCCCGTGGCGCGCTGGTTTTTACGCAGCGTTTGCACTGAAGTGGTGCCCGTGGTGGTGGCCACGCTTTTGCCATTCAACTGAGCGATCGAGGTGATGCCGGAGTTGGCTTTAACAGCAATGCGTACTTCTTCAACAAAAGTAGTTGGCAAGAAGGCCACGTCTTTCTGACGCGTCGCGTTGTTGGTGGTCGAGCCACACTCGATGTCCACGGTGCCGTTTTGCACCAGTGGAATGCGGTTTTGTGAGGTCACCGGCAGGTATTTAACTTCAAGCTTGCGGCCAGCCGCTTTTTCGACGTTGGCCAGAATGCGCTGGCAAATCTCAACGTGGAAACCCACGTATTGACCCGCACCCAGCGTGTACGACAGCGCGCCTGAAGAATCACGCACACCCATGGTGACAACGCCAGAGGCTTTGACCTTGGCCAAAGTGTCGTTGGACTGGGCGAAGACACCACCGGTTGCCAACAAGGCAATGGTCAGAGCGACTAATTTAATCTTCATGGAAAACTCCTTTGATTGGAATACTGAAACTTGATCAACTGGCATTTTAAGAGCGTCAACTGACACCGTGAGACCGGTTTTACCCGAACCTGCAGCGCATTTTGCCGACTTGCGCTTATTTGCACGCAAGAAATCGGCCAAGGGCTAACGGTTTGTCGGCGTTTGCAGGTCATTCCAAAGGGCCTGCGCCAAGCGTTTCGGGCTGCCCTTGGCACTGGGCCGCTCCCGGTAAATGCGCACATCCATCGGCACTTCGAAACCCGCACCAGCGCTCACCAGTTTTGCAGCACGCACGTCTTTTTGAACGGTACTGAGCGGCAAAAATGCAATCCCATGACCTTCCAGCGCCATCGCCTTCAGGCCCTCGGCCATGTCGGTTTCGTAAACACGCTCAAAGTGCAGCAAGCTGCTGGCCTGCTTGAGCAGCATGTCGACCAAGCGGCCCAAGTACGCGCCTGGCGCATAAGCCAAGTAGGGCAAGGGCTGACTCGCCTGCCCCGGCAAGGCGTAAAGCGGCGAACCATCAGCCGCAGGCTTGACGAAAGGCGCCAACACCTCTTGGCCTAGCCTCAGCATGTCATAGCGCTCGGGATCGAGTTGAAAAGGCTGGGAGTCGTGGTGATAGGCAATCAACAAATCACAGCGACCTTCCACCAGACGCTGCACGGCGTCATGCACATTCAGGGCTGTCAAGCGACTTTTGAAGGGGCCGAACTTCTCATTCAGGCGGCTGACCCAGGCCGGGAAAAATGTCAACGCCAACGAGTGCGGCAGCGCAAATTCCAACACGTCTTGCCCGGCCGCAGTGTGCCCGCGCAGCATGGCCCGGGTGGACTGCAGGCTCTGCAACATCTCAATCGACTGGTCATACAGCGTTTCGCCGGCCGGTGTGAGGCGGGTTGGGTAAGAACTGCGGTCAATCAAGTCGGTGCCGGCCCACGCCTCCAGCGCCTGAATGCGCCTAGAAAACGCCGGCTGCGTGACATGACGCAATTGCGCCGAGCGACTGAAGCTGCGGGTTTCAGCCAAGCTGACGAAATCTTCCAGCCATTTGGTTTCCATGGCGTTGATTATTGCTGTGACGGCTCGGCCACTTCATCCCTACCGTGTCCCTGTTGCTGCAAGGCCCACATCTGTGCATAGCGGCCTTTATGGGCCAGCAGTTCAGCGTGCTTGCCGCGCTCAATGATGCGGCCGGCGTCCATCACCAAAATCTCGTGCGCATCGACC
>JBEDKR010000320.1:0-3290 GCA_041172005.1 Pseudomonadota bacterium | reverse complement strand
GCTTCTTGCGCCTGTTGCCCGACAGTGGCGACACCACCACCGAAGGCCCGGCCGAGCGCCGCATCATTGACTGCAAAAAGCAACGCGCGCCAGCCGACATTGCCCGTGCGCTGGGCTTGCGCAGCGGCGACGCCGTGCTGCAGGTGCGGCGAGTGCTGGCGTTTCAGGGCGTGCCGACCATTTTGGAAGACCTCTGGCTGCCAGCAGCACCGTTCAAAGGACTGACGGCCGAACGGCTCGACACCTATCGCGGCCCGATGTACGCGCTGTTTGAAACCGAGTTCGGCGTGCGCATGGTGCGCGCTGAAGAAAAAATCCGGGCGCTGGCGGCTGTTGCTCCCGCCACCGACATCTTGGACGTCCCAGTCGGCGCACCGTTGCTGAGCGTCGAGCGCATCGCCTACACCTACAACGACCTGCCGATAGAAGTGCGCCGCGGCCTGTACCGCACCGACACGCACCACTACCAAAACTCTTTGAGCTAAAGCCTGACCCTCATGACGCTAGCATGCCGCCACCTGTTGCTGATTTTGGGCGACCAACTCGACGAAGATTCTGCCGTTTTTGACGACATGGACCCAGCACTGGATGTGGTGCTGATGGTCGAGGCCGTCGAAGAGTCCACCCACGTCTGGTCGCACAAAACACGAACAGCACTGTTCCTGTCGGCCATGCGGCATTTTGCAGAACAGCTTCAGCGGCGACAGTTTCGAGTCCATTACCGAGCGCTGGACAAAGAAAACGACCTCACATTGGCCGACGGACTGCAGGCAGCGATCACGGTCTTTAAACCAGAGCGCGTGATTGGCGTGGAGCCTGGCGACTTGCGCGTTCGCGCCCTGATCGAAGCCGCCTGCAAACCTCCCGCTGCGCAGCCCGTGCCTCTCGAATGGCGCGAGGACAAGCATTTTTTGTGCAGCTTGCCGCAGTTCCGCCAATGGGCGGGGGCATCGACCAGTCTGCGCATGGAGTTTTTCTACAGAAAGATGCGCCAACAGTACAAAGTGCTGATGGATGGCGACCAACCCGTCGGTGGGCAGTGGAATTTCGATGCGGACAACCGCAAAGGCTTTGGCAAGGCGGGGCCCAAAGACCTGCCAACACCAAGGGTGTTTGAGCAAGACAGCATCACGCAGGACGTGTTGCAGCTGGTCGCCCAGCGCTTTGCCGACCACCCCGGCACGCTCGCCAACTTCAACTGGCCGGTCACGCGCGAACAAGCGCTGTTGGCCTTGGAAGACTTCATTGCCAAGCGCCTGCCCCTGTTTGGAGCACACCAAGATGCCATGTGGACCGGGCTCGACTTCGGCTGGCATGCCCTGCTGTCGAGTTCACTCAATCTGAAACTGCTGCACCCGCTGGAAGTGATCCTCGCCGCCGAACGGGCGTACCACGAGCGCGACTTGCCACTGGCCAGTGTCGAAGGATTTATTCGCCAAGTGCTGGGCTGGCGCGAATTCATTCGCGGTGTTTACTTTTTGGACATGCCGGGCCTCAAAGAAGCCAACCATTTCGGCCACCAAAATCCCTTGCCGGCTTGGTACTGGACGGGCGACACCCACATGAACTGCATGCGCCAGTCCCTCCAGCAGACGCTGGCCAACGGCTACTCGCACCACATCCAGCGCTTGATGGTGACCGGCATGTTTGGTGTCACGGCGCAGATCACTCCGCAAGCCTTGTGCGATTGGTATCTGGCGGTTTACGTCGACGCTGTGGAATGGGTTGAGTTGCCCAACACCGCCGGCATGGCCTTGTTCGCCAATGGCGGGCGCTTCACCTCAAAACCCTACATCGCCAGCGGCGCTTACATCAAGCGCATGAGCAACTACTGCAGCGGCTGCCGCTATCAACCAGAGACACGCACAGGCGCTGACGCCTGCCCGATGACGACCTTGTACTGGAACTTTTTAGACACACACGAAGCCACTTTTGGCAGCAACCCACGCACAGCGTTGATGGTTAAAAACCTGCAACGCATGACGCTAGAAGAGCGTCAGCTCGTGCGTGCGCGTGCTGACGACATGCTGAAAAACCTGAATAACTTGTAATCCCCGTGTCAGCTTGCGGCTCGCCGCCGCGCAACAATACCAACGCCCGCAAAATGACCCTTTTTGATCTTCAAAATCCCTGAATAAATCGCGACCAAACCTGTCCTAGGTCAAGATCCATGCTGCGTTGCAATAGAATTTGAGGCTGAGCAGCTTTTGTTACCAACCAGTTACTCAAAAAATATAGAAAGCCCCAGAATGTCCGAATCAGCGACAACCTCAACTAAAAAGCGGCCTGAGTTCCGCAACATCAACGCCTTCACCGATCTACCGAGCTACCGACTGCCCGCAGCCGGTTGGGTCTCCATCTTGCACCGCGTCAGCGGCGCCATGATGTTTGCTCTGATGCCCTTCATCATTTGGATGTTCGACACTTCTATTTCCTCGGAAATTTCGTTCGCGCGCTTCACCAGCGCCTTCAACGTCGGTATGCTTGGTCTGCCTGGTTTTCTTTGGAAACTCGTCGCCTTGGCCCTGATTTGGGCCTATTTGCACCACTTCACGGCAGGTCTGCGCCATCTCTGGATGGACTACAGCCACAAAGCAGTCGAGCTGCAATTTGGCAAAACCTCAGCCAAAACGGTCTTGGCCATTAGCCTGACGCTGACAGCGGCACTCGGCGCCAAGCTGTTCGGCCTTTATTAATCCAGTCATAGGAAAACCAGCATGTCTGTTAATTACGGCTCAAAACGCATCGTTGTCGGTGCCCATTACGGTCTGCGCGACTGGCTCAGCCAACGCGTGACTGCCGCGCTCATGGCGCTCTTCACCATCGTGGTGTTGGCCCAAGTGCTGCTTAGCAAAGGCCCTATCGGCTACGACAAGTGGGCTGGCATCTTCGCTTCGCAGCCCATGAAAATGCTGACCTTCGTGGTCATCTTGTGCCTTCTGTGGCACGTCTGGGTCGGCATGCGTGACATCTACATGGACTACATCAAGCCCGTGGCGCTGCGCCTTTCACTTCAAGTTTTTACCATCGTCTGGCTCGTGGCATGTTCCGGTTGGGCCATTCAAGTCTTGTGGAGACTCTAAGAAATCATGACACTCACTTCGACACTCCCAAAGCGCAAATTTGACGTCGTTATCGTCGGTGCCGGCGGCTCCGGCATGCGCGCATCCCTGCAACTGGCCAAAGCGGGTCTGAACGTCGCCGTTCTCTCCAAAGTATTCCCGACGCGCTCGCACACCGTGGCAGCGCAAGGCGGCATTGGCGCCTCCCTCGGCAACATGTCGGAAGAC
>JBEDKR010000319.1:0-3302 GCA_041172005.1 Pseudomonadota bacterium | reverse complement strand
ATGCACCGGCACGCCTTCAATCTGAATGGTTTGCTGCACCTTGTCGCGGGTGGTGCCAGCAATTGGGGTGACGATGGCCAACTCGGCCCCAGCCAGTGCGTTGAGCAAAGACGACTTGCCCGCGTTGGGCTGCCCGGCAATCACGACCTTGATGCCTTCGCGCAAAAGGGCGCCTTGGCGCGCCCTTTGCTGCACATCGCTCAATGATTGCTGCAATTTTGAGAGCTGGCCATGCGCATCAGCTTTTTTGAGGAAGTCAATTTCTTCCTCAGGAAAGTCCAGTGTGGCCTCCACGAGCATGCGCAGGTGAATCAGCGCATCACGCAGGGTATTTATTTCTTGTGAAAAAGCGCCAGACAGCGAACGGGTGGCGCTGCGGGCGGCCGCCTCGGTGCTGGCGTCAATCAGGTCGGCAATCGCCTCGGCTTGCGCCAGGTCGATTTTGTCGTTGAGGAAAGCCCGTTCTGAAAACTCGCCGGGCAAAGCCACGCGCAGGCTCGCCAAGCAGGCCTTTTGAGTATCCGCGTTAACGGCCGCAGCAGCCTCCAAGCAACGTGCCAGCAACAACTGCAACACCACCGGCCCGCCGTGGGCCTGTAATTCCAGTACGTCTTCGCCCGTGAACGAGTGGGGCGCAGGGAAAAACAGGGCCAAACCCTGGTCAATAGCCTGCCCTTGCACGTCCAGAAACGGCGTGTAAGTGGCCTCTCTGGGTTTTAAGGGGCGTGAAAAAAGGGCCTCAGTGAGCCCTTTGATGTTTTTCCCGCTCACCCGGACAATGCCCACCGCACCCCGGCCGGGGGCGGTGGCAATGGCCACGATAGGGTCGCTATGGCGCGGCAGTGACACGGCGCTTTAAAACTTGGGCAAGTTGAACTGCGGTGGCACACCCATGCGCGTGTTGATCATCCACTGCTGGGCAATCGACAACACGTTGTTGGTGATCCAGTACAAGACCAAACCAGCGGGGAAGAAGAAGAACATCACGCTGAACGCCAGTGGCATAAACCACATCAGCTTGGCTTGCAGTGGGTCTGGCGGAGCCGGGTTCAGGGCAGTTTGAAGCACGGTCGTCAGGGTCATGACCAAGGGCAAAATGTAGAAAGGATCTGGGGACGACAGGTCATGAATCCACATCACCCAAGGGGCGTTGCGCATCTCGACGCTGGACAACAGCACCCAGTACAAAGCAATGAACACGGGGATCTGGATCATGATGGGGAAGCAGCCGCCCATCGGGTTGACCTTTTCCTCGCGGTAAATGCGCATCATCTCTTGCTGCATTTGCTGGGGGTTGTCTTTCAGGCGCTCGCGCATTTCCGTGATCTTGGGGTTCACCGCTTTCATTTTGGCCATGCTGGCATACGCTTTGGCATTAAGCCAGTAAAAAGCGGCCTTCAACAACAACACCAAGGCCATGATGGACCAACCCCAGTTGCCAATATAGCTATGAATTTTGTCCAACAAATAGTACAAAGGCTTGGCCAGAATGGTCAGCCATCCGTAGTCTTTAACCAACTCCAAGCCAGGCGTCAGCGCAGCCAGCACATTCTCTTCTTGTGGGCCCGCAAAGAAGCGCGCGTCCACAGATTTGCTGGCGCCAGGTGCCAGGTTGTCCAGCGCGGTAATCATGCCAACAGCGTACAGATTGGTGTCCACTTTGCGCATGAACAGGTCACGTTTGATGCCGTCGCCCAACAGCCAGGCGCTGGCAAAGTAATGCTGAACCATCGAGATATAGCCGTTTTCAGACGTCTTCTCCACATCGACCTTGTTTTTCTCGATGTCGGTGAACTCAACTTTTTGGTATTTTTTCAGGTCGGTGTAAATGGCTGGGCCGGTGAACGTGGAGTAGAACGAGGACTCGCCGGGTGGCTTGTTGCCATCACGCACCAACTGCAGGTACAACTGAGGCGACACGGGGACGGTGCCCACGTTCATCACTTCGTGCTTCACAGCCACAGCATAGGCGCCGCGTGTCAGCGTAAAGGTTTTAACCAGTTTGACACCACCCACTTCAGGGGATTCAAAACGCACCACCACGTCTTTACTGCCGTCTTTCAAAGTGCGTTCGCCTGGCACAACAGTCATCACTGTTTTGTGGGTAGGGAACGAGCCACCGCCTGCTCCCGCGATCAAGCCCGTTTGCGCCACGTAGGTGCGCTCTTTGCTGTTATCGAGCAGCACGAAATTCTTGGCCTTGTCGGCCATGTCCACATGCTTCAGAAATTCCGTTTTTTGCAGGGTGCCGCCTTCGGTATCAAAGGTGAGCTTGAGCACATCACTTGAAACCACCAGCAACTCACGTGGCGCCGCAGGTGCTGCACCTATTGCAGCAATTTGCGCTGCAGTGCCGGTTGGCTGTGCGCTACCAGCTGCAGAATTAAGAGCGGGCACGGCACTGGGCACCCCCGATGCGGGCGCTAGAGACGTTTTCTCTACGGCTGTTTTAACGTTGTTAGGGAAAAAAGTAGCTTTGTGGCCGTTGTGGATCTGCCATTGGTCCCAGAGTAAAACCAATGAAAAACCAAAAACCACCCACAAAATGGTGCGCCGAATATCGTTCATGAAGATTTCTTATGAATGGAAGAGGAAATAAGCCGGGTGAAGAGCCGGGGTTTTTGGTCGGGGACGGGATCACTCCCACCTTCGCACCAAGGGTGGCAGCGTACCAAACGTGCCAACGTCAAATAACTTCCCGCTGAAGCACCATGCGTATGCAGGGCTTGCAGCGAGTAGGCCGAGCAAGTCGGCTCAAATCGACACGACGACCCCAGCCACGGACTCAGAAATAGCCTGTAGCCCTTGACCAATTTGATTAAACAAAACTTAATCATGAGCCTGTCTTGGCGCCAAGGTTTTGAGCGGTTGGGGGGAAGCCCGCGTCAACAACTGTTGCAGCTCCACCCGTACGGCTGCCTTAAGCAATTCCGAGGTGGCGCTGATGAATTGTTTACGGTCAAACCCCGCGCGCAAGCGGATGACATGTGCTGCCGTCGTTAGCTGCGACTCGAAATCAGCGCTGACACAGTAGATTTGCCGCTTGATCGCATTTCGCGTGACAGCTCTTTTGGCCCAACGCTTGGGCACCATCGCTCCCATCCACACATCAGATACGACAAACAGCGCCTGGGTAGGCGCTGAAGCAGAGTCAGATGCAAGTGGTGGTTCCACTTTTGAATCCAAAGCTGTGCGGTGTAACGCAAAGTGGGCCGTTCTGGCCACTGTGCCACCTGCCAGGACAGCTTGAAATTGGCTGCGCGTTTTAAGTCGCTGCAATTTGAGGCTGTGCCAAGACTATG
>JBEDKR010000318.1:0-3305 GCA_041172005.1 Pseudomonadota bacterium | reverse complement strand
GGCTACAACGTCTACCCGGCTGAGATTGAGGCGGTCATCAATGACATGCCGGGGGTGGCTGAAAGTGCGCTGGTGGGCGTGCCGCATCCAGACTTCGGCGAAGTCGGCGTGGCCGTGGTGATCGCCAAGTCGGGTGCCAATATCAACGGCGACGCCGTTGTGGCGTCACTCAAGGCTCAGCTGGCGAATTTCAAAATTCCGAAGCAGTGTTTCGTGGTGCCAGAACTGCCGCGCAACACCATGGGCAAGGTGCAAAAAAACGTGTTGCGCGAGCAGTACAAGTCACTCTTCGCTTGAAAAACGGCATGTCAGCGCAGCACCATCACTGGGATGTTCGAATGCGTCAGGACATGGGTGGTTTCGCTGCCCAACAGCATGCGCGACAGGCCGCGTCGACCATGGGACGCCATCACGATGAGGTCGCATTCATGTTTCTTGGCTGCTGCAATGATGGCCTCGGCAATCATGTCTGAATGGGTGGTGATGGCAGTCGCTTGAACCCCTTTGGCCTCAGCCTGTGCTTTGAGCTTGCTGACGGTGGCTTGGCCGATGTCGGCCCACTCTTTTTCAATTCGGGTAATCTCCGTCGGGCTGACGGTTGCGCCGCCTTCGAAATAGCTCACAGGGTAGCGCGGTACCACTTGCAGAGCCACAACATGTCCGCCGGACAGTTTGGCTAACTCAATGCCGCTGTCGGCCGCTTTTTGAGAAAGTTCAGAGCCATCAGTAGCGATCAGAATGCGTTTGAACATGCGAGTCTCCTTGTTGGTTAAATTTCAGTCTAATCCTGAATCCGGCTTGAAGCTTGATCCACATCAATCCCCGTGCGGATCGCTGCGATTACGCTTGAGGCTATGCACGCTGCTGTCCTCACGCATCACTCTTCCGGTCTAGCCTCAAGTTCGGATCAGGCCGAGACTCATCAAGACGCCGGTGTCGGTGTTGATCTGCTGCGCGTTTTTGACGATGTACAAGAATGGTCCCGCTTCAGCCAGCAGCCAATGCCGCAGGGCCAGTCTGCTGGCGTAACCTCGACCGTGTGGGAGTCTCAAGTGTTGGTCAGCGGCATGCATTGCGCCGCCTGTTCATTGATGCTGGAGCAAGCGTTGCTCGCCTCGCCGGGCGTGCAGTCTGCGCGGGTGAGCGCAGCGAGTCAGCGCGCCAGTGTGGTCTGGTCGTCGGCGGTCACGCGGCCTTCTGAGTGGTTGCGGGCCCCGCATGCGCTGGGCTACACCTTGTCGCCGGCACTCGATACGGCCGCCTCAGACCAGACCCGCAAGGACGCCCGGTTGGCTCTGTGGCGTTGGCTGGTGGCTGGTTTTTGCATGATGCAGGTCATGATGTACGCTTTTCCTGCCTATGTCACCGAGCCCGGCGACATCGCGCCCGACATCGAAAAACTGCTTCGCTGGGCGTCTTGGGTGTTGACCTTGCCGGTCTTGCTTTTTTCTTGCCAGCCGTTTTTTGCGAATGCCCTGCGGGACCTGCGCCAGCGCAGCGTCAGCATGGATTTTCCAGTGGCGCTGGGCATCGTGATCACTTTTTTCATCAGTTCAGCGGCCACCTTTGAGACGGCGGGTTGGTGGAGTGCCGAGGTTTACTTTGACTCGCTAACGATGTTTGTGTTCTTTCTGTTGACGGGCCGCTGGCTTGAGCAGCGACTGCGCGCCCGCACCTCTGGTGCGCTGGACAGCCTGATGCAGCGGCTGCCGGACAGCGTGCAGCGGCAGCTGCCCGGTGGTGAGTTTGAGCAAGTGGCCGTGCGGCGTCTGAAGGTTGGCGACTTGGTGCGCGTCTTGCCGGGTCAGGCTTTTCCAGCGGATGGCCTCATTGAGAGCGGCAACACCTTTGCCGACGAAGCGCTGTTGACCGGTGAGTCGCGGCCGGTGGCGCGGCCGGTGGGTGCACTGGTGATGGCGGGCAGCTACAACCTGATGGCGACAGTACAAGTGCGCGTTCAGCAGCTGGGTCAGGCCACGCGCTACGCTGGCATTGTCGCGTTAATGCAGCGCGCTGCCGTTGACAAGCCCCGGCTGGCGCAGTTGGCTGACCGCGTGGCTAGGCCCTTTTTGTGGTTCGTCATGTTGGCTGCCTTGCTCGCTGCGGCTTATTGGTGGAACACTGATCCGGCCCGCGCCGTGATGGCCGCCGTGGCAGTGTTGGTCGTGACCTGTCCTTGCGCCTTGTCGCTGGCCACGCCGACCGCCATGCTGACCTCGGCGGGGGTGTTGGCGAAGCAGGGCGTTTTGGTGCGACGCTTGCAAGCGCTGGAAGCGCTGGCCGACATCGACACGGTAGTCTTCGACAAGACGGGCACCTTGACCGAGGCACGCATGGGTTTGCGCCACATTGCGACGCGCGATGGCGTTTCGCTTGGCGATGCGATAGCCTTGGCCGCCGGGCTGGCTCGGCATTCACTGCACCCGGTGTCGCGCGCATTGCTGGCTGCGTCGGAAGCATCGCCTACACTCGCGCCCAACATTGCAGATGGCGTTGCCGCAGCGAATGACTTTAGATTGACGCAGGTCACCGAGCATGTCGGCCAAGGCTTGCAGGGTTTGTTGACAGGAACCTGTCGGGGTGTTGCCAGCGGCCCGGTTCGTTTTGGCTCAGCGTCTTTTTGTGGTCTTAACGACGGCAACGACGCCACTAATGTGGCGCCCGACAACGACAATCTGCAGGTTTTTTTAGCCGATGATGGCGGCTGGCTGGCGCGTTTTGAGCTTGACGAAGCCGTGCGGCCTGATGCGCTTGAGGCCGTCAAGCAACTGCAATTGGCCGGCTTAGAAGTGCACATGCTCTCCGGTGACCGCAGCGCTGCCGCCCGCCGTGTTGCCGAGCGACTTGGCATTCAGCACGTGCAGGGCGACTGCACGCCGCAGAGCAAACTGGCGCATTTGCAAGCCTTGCAGGGCAAACAGCACAAAGTGCTGATGGTTGGCGATGGTCTGAACGACGGCCCCGTGCTGGCGCGTGCCGATGTGTCGGTCGCGGTCGGCCAAGCTGTGCCGTTGGCGCAGGCGCAGTCGGACTTCATCATTCCGGGTGGTCAGCTGCTGATGCTGGCCCGCATGCCGGCTCAAGCGCGCCGCACCCTGTCCATCGTTCGCCAAAACTTGGCGTGGGCTGCAGCCTATAACGCTGTTGGCGTGCCCTTGGCCATCGCTGGTTACTTGCCCGCGTGGTTGGCTGGACTTGGCATGGCGCTGAGTTCTTTGTTCGTGCTGCTGAACGCCGCTCGGCTGTCGCGCTCAGCTGTCTCAAGCAGCTGAAGGAATTTGATGGACATCCTCTTTCTTCTGGTG
>JBEDKR010000317.1:0-3315 GCA_041172005.1 Pseudomonadota bacterium | reverse complement strand
CACCCACGGAGAGCGAGTTGGCTTCAGAGTTGGTGCCAAAAACGGCCAGCCCAACTTCGCTGTTGATGAGCCACTGGCAATGGCGCACGAAGGCCTGCGTGTCGGGGCTCAGGTCGGTTTTAAAAGGTGTCAGGACTGGCGAAAAAATACCGCCGAGCTTGTGTTGAGTGGCCATGAATAATTCCTTGAAGTGATGTGGATTTAAGCCCAAGGGCCTGAGGCGTACTGGTTGAGCATATCTTCACGCAGGCGAAAGCCAAGCCCCGGCGTGGTCGGGACGACGAGCTCACCATCGCGCACTTCCAGCTGCGTGTCCACCAAGCGGCGAAAGTTCAGAACTTGGTCGTCAGCGAAAAATTCGGCGTACTGCGCGTTCGGCGTTGACGCCACCAAGTGCACATGAAGATCATGAAACCAATGCGGGCACATGGCTACACCAAAGCTGGCTGCGGTGGCCGCAATTTTTCGAAATTCGGTGATGCCGCCGCAAACCGCTGCGTCCGTCTGCAGAATTGCGGCGGCGCGCTTTTCAATCAACTCCTTATGACGCCAGCGGCCCGCTTCAATCTCACCCGTGGCCACCATCACGCGTGTGCGCTTGGCCAGTTCAGCGTGGTTCTCAATGTCGTCCGGGCCGAAGGGCTCTTCGATCCAGTACGGATTGCTGGGCTCGTAGCGCTTCATGTACTCCATGGCGGTAGAGACGTCTTGCCAGGCGTTGTTGGCATCCAGTGTCAAGACAATGTCGTCACCGATCGCCTCACGCACGGCGCGTATGCGCGCCTCTTCGCTTTTCAAGTCGCCGCGCCCGACTTTCATCTTGACGGCTTTGAAACCCATGTTGACGTACGAGACCATTTCTTGGGCCAACTTGTCGGGCGTCTTGCCTTCCAAATAATAACCACCGCTGGCATAGGCTGGGACAGAGGTCTGGCCAGTGCCACCAAGGTACTGACTGAGCGGCAAACCGGCCGCACGTGCGTTGCGATCCCACAGCGCGATGTCTACGATGGACAGCGCCCGCATGACAGAACCAGCGCGGCCATGCAGCAAGGTGTCCTTGTACATCTCGGCCCAAAGTCCCTCGACGTTCAGCGCATTTTTGCCCACCAACAGCGGTTCCAACAAAATCTGCACAGCACTGGCGACCAAGCTACCGCCGCGACTGCCGCCGTAGCAAAAGCCCTGCCCCTCATGGCCGTCCTCGGTCCGAATCCGGACCACCACATAGTCGCGCGCAAAAACTTGGCGCGTCGAAAAAGAAGTTGGGGTGTCCAGCGGAATGGTGACTGTCCGGGCTTCGACAGAGATGATCTTGGAGGCGGGATAACTGGCGTTGGTGCTGCTGTTTACGCTGTTTGTCATGAAGTTACTTTGTATTGAAGGCATTGATCGGAATGATGAGATGGATGAAGTATTGACCTGCTACAAAGATTAAAAAAGTCCCGCCATCGATCTTCAAAAGATAAGATGTTTATCTTTCGAGAAAGCCAATGCATGGATATCCGCTATTTGCAAAGTTTCGTCACCGTGGTCGATCTCGGGTCTTTGGCGCAAGCAGCCCGTCAACTTGACTTAACACCGGCAGCGGTAGCAGCCCGGATTCATGCGCTGGAAGAAGACCTGGGATCGATACTCATCAAACGCGCCGGCCGAACGGTCAAACCGACCGCTGCCGGGATCAATATCTTGGAGCAATCTCGCTCGGTCTTGCGCGACGTGCGAGATCTGCGCGCGGTGGCCAGCGATGGCACCACGCTGGGGGAGTTTCGCCTGGGCGTGTTTGTCTCCGCCATGACGAGCATCTTGCCGCCGCTGCTGAAGCGCCTGTATGCCAACTTCCCCGAACTCAACGTGTTCGTGGCACCCGGGGCATCCGTGGATTTATGCCGACAAGTCGGCAGCGGCGCGCTGGACGCCGCCATTGTGGTGGAGCCGCAATTTGCGATTGCCAAAGGCTGCGAATGGCAGTCGCTGGTGGAGGAACCCTTGGTGGTGGTGGCGCCCACCCACCAGCAACACCGAGACGCCCATGACCTGCTGCGCAACGAGCCCTATATTCGTTACGACCGCTCAGTTTTAGGTGGCCAACTCGCCGATCGCTACCTGCGCGACCAAGGCATCCGGCCTAAACAGCGCCTTGAAATGGACGGCTTGCTACCGATTGCCGCGCTGGTCGAACAAGGGCTAGGCGTCGGGCTGATCCCGGACTGGCCCTCCCTCTGGCAAAGCGGCCGGGCCATCGCCCGAATCGCCCTGCCCGTCAGGGCACCGGTTCGGCACGTGGGCCTGATCTGGGGCGAATACGGGCCGCGCGTCAAACTGGCCCATGCCTTGCTGGAAGATGCCAAGCTTGTCTTCGCAAAACTGCCAGCACCGCTGCCGGCGTGAAGCAAGGGCTCAAAAGCTATGTCCCTATTTACGCGGCACCAAACCCTTGGTTTCGGGTGAGCGCAAAAAGTCAAAGTCCACGCCTTGGTCTGCTTGCGTGACGGTCTGCAAGAAGAGCTTGCGGTAGCCGCGCGCAGCTGTCGGCGGCGTGATCGGGTTGGCCAGCGCACGTTGCTGCATCACTTCTGCGGACACCAGCAAGCTGATCTCCCGGTTCTTCACACTCAAACGAATCCGGTCGCCATTTTGGATATACGCCAGTGGGCCGCCAATGGCCGATTCAGGCGTCACGTGTAGCACGATGGTGCCAAAAGCGGTGCCGCTCATGCGGCCATCTGAGATGCGCACCATGTCTTTGACGCCAGCGCGCGCCAGCTTCAGGGGAATCGGCAGATAGCCCGCCTCCGGCATGCCCGGTGCGCCCTTGGGGCCGATATTCTTGAGCACCAAAATGTCGTCGGCGTTGACGTCCAAGTCATCTGCGTCAATGCGCAAGGCCAAATCTTCGGCGTTCTCGAACACCACGGCACGGCCTTCGTGCTCCATGAGCTTGGCGTCCGCGGCCGACTGTTTGATGATGGCGCCGCCTGGCGCCAAGTTACCGTACAGCACGGCAATGCCGCCTTGTGGGTAAATCGGCTTGTCAAACGACCGCACAACGTCTTGCGAAAAACCAGGACCGGACAAAGCCATCTCTTCCCCCAGCGTGCGGCCGGTGACAGTCAATGCGTCTAGACGCAGCAGGGGCTTGAGTTCCCGCAGCAAGGTGGCCATGCCGCCGGCTTTGTGGAAGTCTTCCATGTAGTGTTGGCCGGAAGGCTTGAGGTCCAGCAGGACGGGGGTTTCACGGCCCATCTGGTCGAGTGCCTTGAGGTCAATGTCCAAACCGACGCGACCAGCAATCGCGGCCAAATGAACAATGCC
>JBEDKR010000316.1:0-3323 GCA_041172005.1 Pseudomonadota bacterium | reverse complement strand
CGTACCAAGGCAAAAGGGTAAAAATTCGCATGATAAATTTTAAACGTTGCACTCGCTTAAAACGACGCTCATCAGCGCATTCGAACCCACGTTTTCCCTGAACAGCTAAACCGGACCCTGCTGGCCCAGCTTAGCCTCTGCCTTTGACCGTTTACTTGAAGCGAGCGGCGACTTTAGCCACGCGCTGGCCAAAAGCCCGCGCGGTGTTCAAGTCACCAGCCAGCATTTCGCTGGCACCGGCGTCTGACGGCGACTGCGCCATGGCACCGCTGTACGAACCCAGATAGTTCAGGTCGTTGCGCTCGGCGGCCTTGCTGCTGCTCGGCAAGATGCCTTGGCTGACCCAGATGCCGCTGTGTTGCATGGCCAGCGTGAACAAATAAGTCAGCGTTGAGGCCTTGTCGCCGTTCATGGCTGCGCTGTTGGTGAAACCGGCAAACAGCTTGTCCTTCCAAGCTTGGGTGAACCAAGGCTTGGAAGTGGCATCTGCAAATTTTTTGAACTGCCAGCTGACGTTGCCCATGTAGGTTGGCGAGCCCATGATGATGGCGTTGGCGGCAGCCAAGGTTTCCCAACCGCCCTCAGGCAAATTGCCTTCGGCATCAATGGCCACCAGATCAGCGCCGGCGCCCTCTGCAACAGCTTGCGCCATGCGTTGTGTGTGGCCGTAACCAGAGTGAAATACAACTGCTATTTTTGACATTTTAAATTTCCTTATTTGTTAAGTTTGGCGTCAACGCTCCAGGCACCTGCGCCCCAAGCTGCAATGGTCAACAAGCCGCCGACCACGCCGATGTTCTTGAAAAAAGCTTGTTGCTGTGACATCACCATCTCAGCGGGAATACCCCAGAACTTGTGGAAGATGAAGGTGATGACCACGGTGAAGATGGCAATGCCCAAAGCCGCCCAGCGGGTTTTAAAACCCACCAACAGCAAGATGCCAAGGCCGAGTTCAACCGCAATGGCGAGCGCCGCTGCGACGAACGGCAGTGGCACGCCCATGGCGGCGATGTAGCCGGCGGTTCCAGCGAAGCCGCCGATCTTGGCAAAGCCCGCCGGGATGAACAGCAAGGCGATCAGAGCGCGGCCAATGAAGGACAGCGGATTTTGCAGGGAGGTAAACATGAGAATCATTCTTTCAAAGATAAAAAATAACAAGTGGAACGGGAAGGGAAACTAAAAACAGGCGGCGATCAAGCGCTCAAATCAAACACCAGCACTTCGGCATCTTGGCCGTTCGTCAGGTGCAAAACGCTCTCTGCTTCGAGCTTGGCCGCATCTCCAGCCTTGAGCAGTTGTCCATTGACTTGCAGTTCACCGCGAATCAATTGCACATAGGCTTTGCGCTGAGGGTCGAGTACCAAGCTCGCTTCTTCGGGGCCATCAAAAAGCCCGGCATACAAGCGGGCATCCGCATGGATGGTGACCGAACCTTCAGCGCCATCTGGTGAGGCCACCAAACGCAGCTTGCCGCGCTTGTCGGCGTCTGCAAAACTCTTTTGCTCGTAACCGGGTTCAATGCCGGTGACGTTGGGTTGAATCCATATCTGCAAAAAATGCGTGACTGAGTCCTGCGAATGGTTGAACTCGCTGTGCGAGATGCCGCTGCCGGCGCTCATGCGCTGCACATCGCCCGGCGGAATCGAAGCACCGTTGCCAATATTGTCTTTGTGGCCGATGGCACCGCTCATCACGTAGCTGATGATTTCCATGTCACGGTGGCTGTGCGTGCCAAAACCGGTGCCCGGTGCAATACGGTCTTCATTGATGACACGCAAATTGCCAAAGCCCATGTGCGCCGGGTCGTGATAACCGGCAAAGGAAAACGAGTGGTAAGACTTGAGCCAGCCATGGTCGGCGTAGCCGCGTTCAGCAGAAGTTCGCAAGGTCAACATGACACATCCTTTCGTTTCAATGCTGTAACTTTAGCGCGTGTAAACGCTTCAACGGTTGAACGTTTTCGACGGCAAGATTCAAATAAATTGAACTCACCCTCCTGAGCTAAACTCGAAAATAATCGATAAATCAGTCAGTACCCAAGCTATGGCGCGCAAGCCCCCTCTCCCACCCTCCGCTGACGGCAGCGTCGGCACTACCCGTGCCAGTGCCGTTTATGAGCAGTTGCGCGCTGACATCACCCACGGGCTATTGGAGCCTGGCAGCAAGCTGCGGGTTGAAGCCATGTGCCAGCGTTATGGCGTCGGTGCCAGTCCGCTACGAGAAGCCCTCAGCCGCTTGTCCGCGGAAGGCTTGGTAGACCGCACTGAACAGCGCGGCTTCAATGTGACGGCTCTTAAGTGGAGCGAGTTGCCCACCCTGACGCAAACCCGGGCCCAACTCGAAAGCTTGGCCTTGCGCGAATCCATCAATGCACGCGACACCGCCTGGGAGCATGAACTGGTGCTGCTGGTGCATCAGCTCTCGCGCACGCCACGTTCACTGGCGCTAGACAAATACATTCCGAACCCGGAATGGGAAACCTTGCACCGCGCGTTTCACCGGGTGCTGCTGGCACGCTGTCCGTCGCGCTGGATGCGCGGCTTCTGCGACAGCTTGGCCGATGAAGCCTACCGATTCCGCCAAGTGGCGGCCGGCCACAACTTCAGCTCACGCCACGAGCACACAGAGCACGTGGCGATATTTGAAGCCGCCATCGCCGGCGATGCGGACGAGGCCGTGAAGCTGCTGGTGCAGCACTACACGCGCACCGCCACGTTGGTGGCGAGCCAAGCCAAAGAAGGCGGCCACAGCGCCCGACCTTGACTCCGCTAAAGCGGCGGTTTAGACGATCTTGACGCTCAAGTTGGGCAAACCGTCGATGTGGCAATCGATCACATCGCCGCGCACCACTGGCCCGACGTTTTCTGGCGTGCCTGAATAAATGATGTCGCCGGGCATCAACTCAAACGCCTCCGAGAGCTTGCTGATTTGTTCAGCCACGCTCCAGATCATCTGGCTCAGGTTGGCGTTTTGCTTGGTCTGGCCATTCACCTTCAGCCAGATGTTGCCTTGGGTGAAAGGCCCGGTCTGCGTCGCCAAATGCAGCGGGCCAATCGGCGCTGAGTAGTCAAAACTTTTGCCGATCTCCCAAGGTTTTTTCTCATTGCCCAAAGCACGCTGCAAATCGCGGCGCGTCATGTCCAAGCCCAGCGCGTAAGCGTAGACATGCTCCAGCGCACGGGCCATCGGAATGTTGCGCCCGCCTTTGTTCAGCGCCGCCACGAGTTCGACTTCGTAGTGGTAGTTCTTGGTCAGCGTCGGATAAGGATGGTCAGCCACGGTGCCGGGCGCGACGTTTTGAATGGCGTCGGTCGGCTTTTGAA
>JBEDKR010000315.1:0-3323 GCA_041172005.1 Pseudomonadota bacterium | reverse complement strand
TTGACCTCGCGGGTCATGATTTCGTGCACCTTGGCGTCTTGGTCTGCCAGCCCCTGTGCCACACCGCGCACCGCAATGTCACGGTCTGTGAGCATGCCAACCACGCGTTCAGCGTCACACACAGGCAGTGCACCGACGTTGAGCTCTTCCATCGCTTGCGCGGCACGAATCACCGAGTCTGACGGCTTCACGGCACGCACGCCGCGGGTCATGATTTGAGAAACAACTTTCATTTTCAGCTCCTGTTAGATGTCGACAAACCAGCTCCCAATGGAGCAAGTGAGTCAATCTAGGCAGCTGCACGGCGCGGGTCTGTAGGCGCGGCCGGCATTGGCTGTAGGAGGCCACGAAAAACGGCTGCCCAAAGGCAGCCGATTCAAGGAGAGCAACAAAATCGCTAGGGCCAGCCTGCAACACGCAGCCGCGCTACCCTTGGCGAAGGGATCAACGCGAAGGTGGACGCGCCGAACCTGTGGGCGCACGACCGGCAATGTGCCGGAAGGTGATGCGGCCCTTGCTCAGGTCGTAAGGTGAGAGTTCTAGGGAAACCTGGTCACCCGCCAAAATGCGGATGTGATTCTTGCGCATCTTGCCGGAGGTGTAAGCCACCAGTTTATGGCCGTTGTCCAGCGTGACACGAAAACGCGAGTCCGGAAGCACCTCTTCAACCAGACCGTGCATTTCAATCAGTTCTTCTTTTGCCATGGCTGCATCTCCTTAAGATAAATACAAAAATCTCGGCCGGACGTCTTGGCGTCAAGCCATTGCATGGGTGTTGCGCTCGCCAATCCAGGCCAGCGCGTGCTCGGTCGCGTAATGCAATGCGGCAGGCGCATTGTCGAACAAAGTGGTGAAGCGCGAAACACGGTCGTGTGTGCCGCTGCCTTTGCCGGAACGGATAGAGACTGAGGCAGCAAAGCCGCCATCGTCAAGTTGGGTTGCCAGGGGTGAAACCCGGTACTTACCAACCTCAAAAAGGTTGTGATGATTCATAAAAAATGCGGTGCCCCAGCTTGGGCCGAGCACAAATAAAAGGGAAAACAAACGACTTGCGAGCAAGCCAAGGGAGGTCCGGCTGTTAACCGATATAGGCACCGCTTGGGAAGTCTTTGCTAGGAAAATAGAACAGTGCTGGCAAGGTTCAGGGCTGTATGGGCACTGAAAACACTGAGAAGTCCGGGCTCTGAGAAGCGCCGCGCTGATGGGATCAAGCCACTTCAAGATATGAATTTGGAAAGGCTGGAAACATAAAGCTGTTGCGATACCGAAGCATAGATTGTAGCGTTTTATAGAAGTTGTTGCACCCAAGGCCCCAAAACATGCGGTGATTAGCCGCTATTGACGGCTTTTGCCTAGTTTTCAAACTGAGGGTGCAACTGCCGGATGCGGTTCATCGCCATGCCAGCAGCGGCCGTCCGGGTTTCGACGCCTAGCTTGGCAAAAACACGCTCAAGGTGCTTTTTCACCGTCATCGGGCTGGTCCCCAGAATGTCGCCAATGTCGCGATTGATCTTGCCTTTGACGACCCAATACAGCACCTCGGCTTCGCGCGCAGTCAGCTTGAAGCTCAGGCTCATGGCTTGAATGACGGTTTCGTCGGATTCTTCCCGCATGATGATCAGCCAGTCGTCGTCGCCGGTCTGCTGGTGCAGCCGGCAGGTCAGGCGCTTGGCGCCCTGCTCGATGCTCAGACGCGGCGGCTCGGTGTGCTGCGCGGCCAACTGCTCGGCTGTGGCCACGTGCCGGCGCAGCCAGTTCAGCACGGCTTCTGGCGTTTGCGGTGCGGCCGTGCCGTAGTAGCGCTGCAGCAGCTCACGCGCCAGCGGGGTTTGCCACATCAGTTTGCCGTCACTCACGCGCACCGTGATGGTGGCGTAGCCAAAGGCGTCCAGTGCATTGCGGGCTTGGCGTTTTTCGCGGGCACCCTGCAAATGCACCGCAATGCGCGCCAGCACTTCTTTCGGTTTGATCGGCTTGGTGACGTAGTCCACGCCACCGACGTCGAGCGCCGCCACCAAGTACTCGGTCTCGGTCAGCCCGGTCATGAAGACGATCGGAATCGGCGCGGTGGCGGGGGAGGCTTTGAGCCGGCGCGCCACCTCAAAGCCGTCCATGCCGGGCATCATGGCGTCGAGCAAAATAATGTCGGGCAGTGCTTGGACAGCGCGCTGCAAAGCAGCCTCGCCGTTGGTGGCCACCAGCACGGTGTAACCCGATTCGTCCAACGCGTCGTGCAACACCGAGAGGTTGTCTGGCACGTCATCGACGATCAAGACGACATCGCTATTGGCACGGTCCAGCGTTTGCGCCAGCGGCGGGGAGTTCATGGGGCTCATGTGGCGGCTCCTGAAAGCGTTTTTTGCAAAGCGGCTTGCGCGTCGATTTGCCGGGCCATGGCTTCAAACTCAAATTGACGCGCCAGCACTTGCATGGCGGCCACAAAAGCATGGCACTCGGGCTGGGCTTTTTCTATCTTGTCGAGCTGGTTCATGATGCCGCGGAAAAACCCCAGGTTGATGAGTTCGCTCAACGCCTTCAGCTCAGCCGCTGCCGGCCACACGAGTGCCGTCAGTGGCGCTGCCACCGCCGCTGTAGCTGGGGCGGGCGCTTGCGTCAGCCAAGTCAACGAGAGTTGGCGCTCAAGCCAGTCCAGCAGCTCGCTGTGGCGCACGGGTTTGAGGATGAAGTCTTCGTTCCGGATACCAACATCGTTCTCCAACCCTTTATCAAAGGCGTTGGCCGAGACAATCGCAATCTGGGGCTGCGCTTGCTCCAAAGATGCAGACGATGCACCCAAGGCACGCAGTCGGCGAATGGTTTCCCAGCCATCAATGCCGGGCATGGCCAAGTCCATCAAGATCGCGTGCGGTTGCAAACCAGCGGCCAACAAATCAAGACAATCATGACCGCTGACAGCAGTGCGAATCTCAAAGCCTAGCGGCTGCAGCAGGCTGACCAAAATATCGCGGTCCGCCTCTTCGTTGTCCACCACCAAAATGCGCCTGCGCTCACCGGCATAGCCGTGACGCGGACGGTTCAGCAGCGGCACGCTGGTCGGGCTGCTGGCCGCTTGGTGCATGTCGGGCAAGAACAACCTGACCCGAAAAACAGAGCCCACCCCGGGTGCGCTGGTCACCGTCAACTCGCCGCCCATCAGGTCGGTGAGCATCTTGGCGATGGTCAGACCCAGCCCGGCGCCCGGCGCTGAACCACCGCTAGCGCTGACACTGTCAGCGCGCGTGAAGGGCTCAAAAATACGCTCGCGTTCTGCTTCAGACAAGCCGGGCCCCGTGTCTTCCACGTCAATCAAAGCCATTTCGCGG
>JBEDKR010000314.1:0-3326 GCA_041172005.1 Pseudomonadota bacterium | reverse complement strand
GAGAAAAACAGGTTGTAGGCGTCAGGACGATTGACGCGCCCAATTTCATAAATATCGCGAAAACCTTCGGTGATCAGCAAGGCCGTGCGCGCGCCACTGCGTTCGAGCAAGGTGTTGATGGCAATCGTCGAGCCATGCAAAAACAGATTGCCGTCTTTAACGCTGGCACCAGCGCCGTCCAGCGTGTTCTGAATGCCTTTGACCAGTTCTCCGTGGGTGGAGAGCGCCTTGCCAAAGAGCAACTCGCCGCTGCTTTCGTCAAAGGCGACCATGTCGGTGAAGGTGCCGCCGATGTCAACGGCGATGCGGAGCCGCCCTGTGACAGCTGCTTTTACTGGGTTCATTTATTTTCCTTAAAGATGTCGGGGAGCGCTGGCTCAGACTTCGTTTTTCACCGTGTTGCGCAACAGGCCTATGCCGGTGATCTCGACCTCGACCACATCGCCGTTTTTCATGTAAACCGGCGGCTCACGTTTGTCACCCACGCCACCGGGTGTGCCGGTGACGATCACATCGCCAGGCATCAGCGTCGTGAAACTTGAGATGTATTCGATGATCACCGGCAGTGTGAAGATCAGGTCGGACATCGACGCGTGTTGCATCACTTGGCCGTTGAGCCGTGTCGTGATGGTCTGCGCGCTGAGGTCGGGGACTTCATCGGCTGTGGTCAGGCATGGGCCAAAAGCACCCGTGCCCGGAAAGTTTTTCCCGGGCGTCCATTGGTGCGTGTGGCGCTGCCAATCGCGCACCGAGCCATCGTTAAAGCAGGCGTAACCGGCAATGTGCTTGAGCGCATCGGCTTGCGTGATGTTGCGTCCACCTTGACCGATGACGATGGCGAGTTCACCTTCAAAGTCAAAGCGCTCGGAGATGGTCGGCTTCACCAGCGGCGCATCATGCGCCACCAGCGTGTCGGCAAAACGCGTGAAGATGGACGGGTAGTCTGAGTCAGCGCGTTTCGTCTCAGCCACATGGGCTTTGTAGTTCAAACCGACGCAAAATATTTTTTGCGGGTTGGTGACGACCGGTAGCAACTTCACATTGGCTAGCGCCAAGGTCGGCAAGAGCGTTTCCGCAGCTTTCGCCAGTTCAGGCAAAGCGCCTGCCTCAAGCACCGCGCGCAGGTCGGCAAAGCGTTGGCCGAAGTGGCTGCCGAGGTCGATGATCTTATCGGCGACGAGGCTGCCATAGCTGGCTTGTCCGCCGACTTCAAATGTGACCAGTTTCATGCTTTTTTTCTCTGTGAAATAGGGGTGGGATGATGCTCGGCTGGAAGTATAAAATTTAAGCAGCCATTCAAATAGATCCACTCATGTATCTCAGACATGCATATTTAGGTATGACTGATTAAGATCCGAACCACTATGAACCACGCAGCGCTGAAGCTCTTTACCGACGTCGCCGAACTGGGCAGCTTGACCAAAACGGCCCTGCTCCACGGCACGACGCAGCCGCACATCAGCCGCCAGATCGGCGAGTTAGAACGTGAATGCGGCGGCAGACTCTTTCAGCGCACGGGACGCGGCGTCGTGCTGACCGATTTAGGCGAGCAGATCATGCCGCGTGTCCGGGCTTGGCTGATGGACACCGACCAGCTGGTCAACGACATCAAAAAGGCCTCGGGCACGCCGGTCGGCACCGTTCGAATTGGTGTTTTGCCATCGACCGCGCACCCTCTTGTCAGCACGGTGTACTGCCGCTTAAAGGAAAGCTTCCCGTTGATCAAACTGGTCGTGCGCGAAGGTCAGGGTTCGCAGTTGGACAGCTGGCTAGACAACGGGCTAGTGGACTTGGCGCTGGTCTTTAGACACGGCGCGCAGCCACGGGAAGGTGAGACTTGGCTGATCAAGACAGAGACCTATCTGGTCGGCAGCGCGACTGACCCACTGACACAGCAACCGACCATCGCCTTCAACCAGCTCGACAACTTGCCGCTGGTGCAGTTCTGCAGACCCAACAGCTGGCGCGATCAGTTGGACGAGCTAGGACGGCAAAACGGTATCGCCATCAACACCGCGATGGAGGCTGACTCGCTGACCCTGCAAACTGAGATCGTCTCGCGCGGCGGCTGTTACGCTGTGCTGGGACCATACGCGATTGCGGAAGGCTTACGTGCCGGCAAGCTGCAAGCCTCGCGCATCGTTGAGCCAGATATGACGCGCTACATCGCGCTGGCCCTGTCTCGGCATACCTTGGGAACGCTGGCGAGCAAGACCGTCAAACACATGATATTGGACGTCGTGAAAGACTTGGCGGCGACCAACGGCACCGAACACGCGTCAATCGACGCGGGCTAAAAGAACCATCGCTTCGGCCTAACCCACTTGCGCGAATAACGCCGAAGCCGCACTGCCGGCTCATGGCGACGTTACAGCCGCATCCCCCCCCAGCGCCTGATACACCACAACTTGATTGTTCAAACGCGCAAGTCGGTTCTCTGCTGAAGCAATATCCGCTAAACGGCGTTTTTCCTGCGCATCAAGCCACAGCTTCAGGGTGGCCGCGCCTGCGCGGTAACGTATTTCGTAGAGTCGCTCTGCGGTACGCGCGGCCTGCAATGTTTCCTCTAGCCGCAAGCTCTGTTGTGCCAGTTGCTGGCGCGATGACAAGGCGTTTTCAACATCGCCGAGCGCGGTGTACAGCGTTTGCCGAAAATTCACGACCGCTTCTTCATACTGCGCTTCAGACCCGAGGATGGTGAGCTGCATGGCAGTGCGCTGCAAAAACGGCAGCGTCATGCCAAGTCCGAGCGTGCCCACCGGGTTTTGCAACACGTTGCTCAACTGCGCGCTGGATGACCCAAGGCTGCCGGTGAGACTCAAGGCCGGGTAATAACTGGCGCGGGCCGCGTCGATGCTGGTGAACGTTCCGCGCAAACGCAATTCAGCTGCACGCAAATCAGGCCGGCGGCCGAGCAAGGCCGCAGGCACACCTGCATTCAGCGCTGGCAGCGTCAACACGGGCAAGGTGGCGGGATTGGACAAGCTGGTGCCGGACGGGCCATCAAACAACAGTGCCAACGCCGTGCGGGCTTCGAACGCCAGTTGCAGCAAAGCGCTCTGGCTGGCCTGTTGACTTGCCAGCGTCTGCTGCGCCTCAGCCACTTCCAGGCCCGACACGGCACCCGCGCGGTACTGCGTCTGCACCAAATCAAAGGTGGTCTGCGCATAGGCAATGCTCTGGGCATTGGCCGCTAGCCGCTGGTTCAAGAAGCCGACTTGCCAGTACAGCGCCGCCGTGGTGCCGACCAAGGCCAGCGCTGCGCTTTGCCGGTCTTGCTCAGTCGCCAAGGCTTCCCAGCGCGCCACATCGCGCAGGCTGCCAAG
>JBEDKR010000313.1:0-3349 GCA_041172005.1 Pseudomonadota bacterium | reverse complement strand
CAAGTACTTGGTGCCGGAGTGAATGATGATGTCGGCGCCCATTTTGGCGGGCTGCTGCAGGGCCGGTGAGCAAAAGCAGTTGTCCACGGCAAACCAGGCGCCCGCCGCGTGCGCCACATCAGCCAAGGCCTGAATATCGCAAACCTCAGTGAGGGGGTTGCTGGGCGTTTCGGCAAACAACAAGCGCGTATTAGGCTGCAACGCAGCCTTCCATTCGGCCACATCAATTTGCGACACGAACGTGGTTTGCACGCCAAACTTGCCAAACTCACCTGCCAACAGGCGAATGGTCGAGCCAAACACGCTTTGGGAACAAATGACGTGGTCGCCCGCCTTCAGTAAGCCCATGCACATCAGCATCACCGCCGACATGCCGCTCGACGTGCCAATACAGGCCTCCGTCCCCTCCAGCGCCGCGAGCCGCTTCTCCATGCTGCTCACGGTCGGGTTGGTAAAGCGCGAGTAGGTATAGCCCTCCTCTTCGCCTGCAAAACGACGTGCCGCCGTTGCGGCATCAGGCTGCACAAAACTGCTGGTGAGGTACATCGCCTCCGAGTTTTCGCCAAACTGGCTTTTGTCCACAGCCGCGCGCACGGCCAAGGTGTCGCGGTGCAGGTTGTCGGGGAGCTTCTTATCGGTCATGGTCATTCAGTAGGGTTGGGGAGCGCCAGTCGGGAGTTGTCTTCTGCGTTTTCATCGCCGCCCACGCGGTGCGTGTTGAGGCGGGCGATATCGCTGGCGGTGATGTCGCCAGTGACATAGACGCCATCAAAACACGAGGCATCGAAGCCCTTGATGTTGGCGTTCAGGGCGCCAATGGCTTTTTTCATGCCATCCACGTCTTGGTAAATCAAGGCATCACAGCCAATGATGTCGCGAATCTGCTCCACCGTGCGGTTGTGGGCCACCAACTCTTCAGGGGTGGGCATGTCAATACCATACACATTGGGGAAGCGCACCGGTGGTGCCGCACTGGCCATGTAGACCTTGTTGGCCCCAGCGTCACGCGCCATCTGCACGATTTCACGGCTGGTGGTACCGCGCACGATCGAGTCATCGACCAGCAACACGTTGCGGCCTTTAAATTCGCTGGCAATCACGTTGAGCTTTTGGCGTACTGACTTTTTGCGCACCGACTGACCCGGCATGATGAAGGTACGGCCCACATAGCGGTTCTTCACAAACCCTTCGCGGTAAGGCAGACCCAGCAAATGCGCCAACTGCGCGGCACTCGGGCGGCTCGACTCGGGGATGGGAATCACCACATCAATCTCATTAGGCGGCACAGTCGAGATCACGCGCTTGGCCAGCGACTCGCCCAGGTTCAGGCGCGCCTGATAAACCGAGATGCCGTCCATCACCGAGTCAGGGCGAGCTAGGTATACAAACTCAAAAATACACGGGCTCAGCACCGGGTGGTCGGCACATTGCTGCGCATGCACCTGGCCTTTCAGGTCGATAAAGACCGCTTCACCGGGGGCAATATCGCGCTCAAACTTGTGCATAGTGCCTTCCAGCGCCACGGACTCACTGGCCAGCAAAATGGTGCCGTCTTCGCTGCGGCCCATGCACAAAGGCCGAATGCCAAACGGGTCACGGAAAGCGAGCACGCCATGCCCGGCAATCATGGCAATCACCGCATAAGAGCCCTTGATGCGCCGGTGAACCCTGCGCACAGCCTCAAACACATCGGCGGGCTGCAAAGGCATCCCGCGTGTGGTCTCTCCAATCTCATGCGCCAGCACATTGAGCAAAACTTCAGAGTCGCTGTCGGTGTTGATGTGGCGGTGATCCGCACTGAACAACTCCGACTTCAGGGCATGTGCATTCGTCAGGTTGCCGTTGTGCACCAGCACAATACCAAAGGGGGCATTCACGTAAAAAGGCTGCGCCTCTTCTTCGCTAAACGCATTGCCGGCGGTGGGGTAGCGCACCTGGCCAAGGCCGCAGTTGCCGGGCAGTGAGCGCATATTGCGGGTACGAAACACATCACGCACCATGCCTTTGGCTTTTTGCATAAAGAACTTGCGCTCTTGCTGTGTCACGATACCAGCGGCATCCTGACCCCGGTGCTGCAACAACAGCAAGGCGTCATAAATAAGCTGATTCACGGGTGCGTTACTGACAACGCCGACGATTCCACACATAATTTTCCAATCAATTGAGGACCTGGCTTTTAAAGACAACCGGCCCTCTTATCCACAACGACTTCAAGGAAGCAAATACTTACCAAACGTTTCAGGCAACACCGGCTTCAAGCCCTTAAGTGCTGACAAGCTCATACCGGCGCCCACCGAGGAAGTCCAACCTTCATCAGAGCGCAGCGGCGTCATGCCCACTGCCACCGTGGCAGCCAACAAAACCACCACACCACGCGCCAAGCCAAAGGCGGCGCCTAAAGCACGGTCAATTGGGGCCAGACCCACGGCTGCAAACATTTTTTTAATCATCCGGGCCAGCAAACCGCCCACAAAGATTGACACCACAAACACCAAAATAAAACCGGCAGCGTATTGAACCGACTCGCCGGCGCCAGACATCGGCAGCCTAGCGGCCACATCTAGCGCCAGCCACTGGGCCAACACAAAAGCGGCAATCCAGCTCAGCAAAGACAAAACCTCAAACACCAAGCCACGCCAGGCGCCCAACAGCAGGGAAAAACCGAGCACCGCCAAAAAAATCCAATCCACGGTTGCCATGGGAAATGTCATGCGCTCTGACTGATTACAAGGTCAAAACTGCCGCAGCAAGCTTTAGCGCTTTCACCTTTTGGGCGGCCTTGTCGGCCTCGGCTTTTGTACTGAAAGGCCCCACGCGAACCCGAATACGAGCGCCGTCTTTGGTCTCGGCCACATGGGTGTAAGTTTTGAGGCCCGCGTGTTCGAGCTTGAGGCGCGCCTCGCGGGCTTTGGCCGGATCAGCAAAAGCACCCACCTGAACCACGTAACGGCCCACCACAGCCTCGGTCGACTTATCTATACCTTGGCCATTCAGCAGCGCTTTAACTTTTTCACTTTCATCCACTTTCGCCACCGGCTTGGGCGCTGGGGCGGGCACCAGCACTGCCGTAGGGGCTGCTGCATGTTTGTCCGCAGCCTTTTCAGGCACTTTTTCAGGCGCTTTGGCAGCCTGCACCGGCTCAGGCTTAGCTATCACTTTAGGAGCTGGTTGAGCAACACTAGCCGGCTCAGGAGTGGATTTTTCTTCAATTATTGCCGGGGCCGATACAGGCGCAGCAGGCACAACAGCTACCGCTGTGGCTGGCAAGGCGAGAGGTTTTGCCTTGTTGCGGTCGGGAATATCAATCGGCATATCCACAGAAATCGGTCGCGGCTGCTTATCAAACAAC
>JBEDKR010000312.1:0-3356 GCA_041172005.1 Pseudomonadota bacterium | reverse complement strand
TGTTCGCGGCCGCGACATCGCGATGATTTTTCAAGAACCCATGACGGCCTTGAACCCACTTTTTAGCGTGGGCAATCAAATCGCTGAAGTGCTGCAACTAAAAGAAGGGCTGAGTCCAACGCAGGCGCATCAAGCTGCGGTGGCTTTATTGGCCGACACCGGCATTGCCGAGGCCGAGCGCCGTTCGCATTCTTTTCCGCACCAGTTGTCGGGTGGTCAGCGGCAGCGCGCCATGATCGCGATGGCACTGGCTTGCCAGCCACAACTGTTGCTGGCTGACGAACCAACAACGGCGCTGGATGTCAGCTTGCGCAGTCAAATTCTGGACTTGCTGTCGGCGCTGCAACAGAAAAACGGCATGGCCGTGCTGCTGATCACGCACGACCTGAACTTGGTTCGGCGCTTTGCGGACCGCATCGCGGTGATGGAAAACGGCTTCATCGTCGAGCAAGGCCGAGTGGCCGAGGTTTTCGCCAACCCGCAGCACCCGTACACCCGCAAATTGATGGACAGTCGGCCCGTTAGGGATGTGACGGAGGCTTTTTCAAGCGCCGCGTCCGCACCCGTGATGCAGAGCCAAAACTTGCGCGTCAGCTACCCGGTGCCGATCCCGGGCTTTCGAGGTTGGTTCAAAAAAGGTGAGTTTGTGGCGGTCAAGTCCGCCAGTTTCAGCTTGTTCAAGGGTCGAACACTCGGCGTCATTGGCGAGTCGGGCTCAGGCAAATCCACCTTGGCCTTGGCCGTGTTGGGCTTGCACCCAAGTCAGGGTGCACTGCAATTGGCAGGTAAAACTTGGAGCCGCGACGCGACCAACAACAAAGCCATAAGGCGGGCAGTGCAGGTCGTTTTCCAAGACCCGTTTTCGTCGCTGTCGCCGCGTATGACGATCGAAGAAATCGTTGGCGAAGGCCTGCGCGTGCACCAGCCTGAGCTGAGCGTTGAGCAGCGACACCAGCGGGTGGTCAAGGCTTTGGAAGATGTTGGCATGACTGAAACTCAGTTTCCGCGCCTGTTGCAACGTTATCCGCATGAGTTTTCGGGTGGTCAGCGCCAACGCATCGCGATTGCCCGGGCGCTGATGGTTGAGCCCGACCTGTTGGTGCTAGACGAGCCGACCAGCGCGCTTGACGTGACTGTTCAAAAGCAGGTGCTGGAGTTGCTGCAGCGCTTGCAAAGAGAGCGTGGCTTGAGTTATTTGCTCATCACCCATGATGTCGATGTGATTCGTGCCATGGCGCACGACGTGCTGGTCATGCAAGCCGGCGAGGTGCTTGAATCTGGCACTGTTGACGCGGTGCTGTTGTCGCCGAAACATCCGTACACACAATTACTGGTGAGACAAACCTCCTGATTCGTCAAAAAGCTGGACGTTTGGCATGTATTTTGTTTGCAGAGAGCTGGATGGGGCGCTACAATACCGGCTTCACGACCAAATGGGCGGGTTTTCACCGCTCATTTTTTTTGGGCGTTTGTTTTTGCACACTGTGGATAAGTTTTAGAGACTGAATGGCTTTACAAGATTTACACGGCACGATTAGTCAGACTGTTACCGGGCTTGGGTACGAGCTGGTTGACATTGAACGCACGACCGGCGGATTGCTGCGCGTGACGATTGACATGCCTTATTTGCCGGGCACCGCCGCCGGTGCAGAGCAGCACATCAACGCAGAAGACTGTGAAAAAGTCACTCGCCAGCTTCAGTTTGTATTGGAAGTTGAAGGCACTGAGTATTCCCGGCTCGAGGTCAGCTCGCCCGGAATCGACAGGCCACTGCGCACTGAACAAGATTTTGAACGTTTTATCGGTGACTTGATTGACATCACCCTGAAGGCACCTATCGGCGTGGCCGCCAGTGCCGGCACGGAGATCTCGGCCAATCGCAAGAAATTTCGCGGCACGCTGGAGCGTGTCGACACCGGCTGGCAAATCGTTTGGGCTGAAGAGCCTGACGTCAAGCCGGGTCAAAAAGTGAGCAAGCACAGAGTTCCCGCACCTTTGCAGGCGCTGGGCTTCACGCTTGACGAGATTGCCCAAGCGCGTTTGGCGCCTGTGGTGGACTTCAAGGGACGTCGCCCCAAAAGCGTCCCGCCTGTAGACAAACAGACTGAGAAATAAGAGAAAGGCAGGCTTGTGAAATGAATCGCGAACTGTTGATGTTGGTTGATGCCATATCGCGTGAGAAGAATGTTGAACGTGACGTCGTTTTTGGTGCCGTCGAGCTCGCGCTCGCCTCGGCCACCAAGAAGGTCTATCCCGAAGGCGTGGACATCCGCGTCGCCGTGGACCGTGACAGCGGCGTTTACGAAACCTTCCGCCGTTGGCTGGTGGTGCCTGACGAAGCTGGCCTGCAAAACCCTGAGGGTGAAGAGCTGGTCAGCGATGCACGTGATGAAATCGCGGACATCGAAGAAGGCGACTACATCGAAAAACCAGTCGAAAGCCTGCCGATCGGCCGCATTGGCGCGCAAGCTGCTAAGCAAGTGATTTTGCAAAAAATCCGCGACGCTGAACGTGAAATGTTGCTGAACGACTTCATGTCGCGCGGCGAGAAAATTTTCGTCGGTACCGTCAAGCGCATGGACAAGGGCGACATCATTGTCGAGTCCGGTCGTGTTGAAGGCCGTCTGCGTCGCAGCGACATGATCCCGAAGGAAAACCTTCGTTCTGGTGACCGTGTGCGCGCCATGATCATGGAAGTTGACACCACTTTGCGCGGTGCGCCCATCATTCTCTCGCGCACCTCGCCTGAGTACATGATCGAGTTGTTCCGCCAAGAAGTGCCTGAGATCGAACAAGGCTTGCTGGAGATTAAATCCTGCGCCCGTGACCCCGGTTCCCGCGCCAAGATTGCCGTGTTGTCGCACGACAAGCGCGTTGATCCGATCGGCACTTGCGTCGGCGTTCGCGGCACCCGTGTCAACGGCGTGACCAACGAACTCGCTGGTGAACGTGTTGACATCGTGCTGTGGAGTGAAGACCCAGCGCAATTCGTCATCGGCGCGCTGGCTCCGGCCAATGTCTCATCCATCGTGGTGGACGAAGAACGTCACGCCATGGACGTGGTGGTCGATGAAGAAAATCTGGCCATCTCCATCGGCCGCGGTGGACAAAACGTTCGCCTCGCCGCTGAGCTGACCGGCTGGAAGATCAACATCATGACGGCTGACGAGTCTGCTCAGAAGCAGGCTGTCGAGACCGACAGCAGCCGCAAGCTGTTCATGGAAAAGCTTGATGTGGACGAAGAAATCGCCGACATCCTCATCTCCGAAGGCTTCACCAGCCTCGAAGAAGTGGCTTATGTGCCGATCCAAGAAATGCTTGAGATCGAATCTTTCGATGAAGATACCGTCAATGAG
>JBEDKR010000311.1:0-3369 GCA_041172005.1 Pseudomonadota bacterium | reverse complement strand
ATCATATCGGCTTGGCCAACACCGAAGTCGATGTGGATGCCAATGTCGGGGCCAGCGGACGGATGCTGCCGGGCACCACGCGGGCGCCCCACTGGCGCACCATGTCTTGCACAAAAGGATCATTTTCAATCACCTCTTCGGCTTGCCGCTGGCGCTCTGTCTGAGCCGCGGTGTTGCGGCGCGCAGGCGTGTCGGCCACAGGGCCAACGTCCACCATCAATCGAGTGAGTGCCGGCGCAGCGGCTGCATCTGGTAGCGCATGCAGGCTTTGAATGGCTTGCAGCAGTTTGTCGCAAGCGCCAGCGTGGTTGAGCGACTGGCGCTCGACCCGCAAAGTCCAAACGCCATCGTCCTGCGACTGCAACTCAGACTGCAGCGCCAACTCGCGCACCAGCCCGGCGATCAGCTCACCCTTGGCAAGCGCTTGCACCAGTGCCGCCCAATGGTCGCCGAGCGGCGTGGCCAGCAGGGGTGCCACTTTCTCCACGTTCACGCTAGGAGCGACGGACACCGGGATCGGGACAGTCTCTGTCGTTAGGACTGACTCGGCCTCCGCCACAGTCGCTCTTGGCTCAACCGGCGCGGGAACGGGTTCGGCAGCAGCGCGCGGCGCAACAATCACCGGCGGCGGAGCCGGCACAGCCACCGCTAGACGCGGCTCAGGCTGCGGCTTTTTTGGGGGCTCGACGGCACCCCTCGCTTCCGCTGTACCCGTCACGCGCTTGAAAGGCAGCAGCCGCAGCAAGACCATGGTCAACGCCGCATACTCATCGGGGGCCAGCCCCAATTCGCCCCGCCCATGCAAGCACAAGCTGTACAGCAACTGGGTTTCATCAGCCGGCAGCAACTGCGCCAGACGCGCAGTTTCAGACACATCGGGGTCGCTCGCATCGTCACTTGCGCCGATGCCGGGCACCGCCTGCAGCACCGCCATGCGTTGCAAAACGCTGGTCATTTCTTCCAACGTGGAAGATGCACTCAAGCCATTCAGACGCAAGACCTCGGACATTTCAACAATGCTTTTGCCATCGCTACGCGCCAAGGCGTCAAGCAACTGATACACATAGCTGCGGTCAACGCTGCCGAGCATTTGTCGCACACCTGCTTCAACCAAGGCGCCTGAGCCAAAAGCAATCGCTTGATCGGTGAGCGACAACGCATCACGCATGGAGCCACGGGCGGCGCGGGCCAGTAAGCGCAACGCCTGCGGCTCAGCCGCGACGTCCTCAGCGGCCAGCACCTGGACCAAATGCTCCAGAATGGTTTCAGGCGCCATCGGCCGCAAATTGAATTGCAAACAGCGCGACAACACCGTGGCCGGCACTTTTTGGGGGTCGGTTGTGGCCAGCACGAACTTGAGGTAAGCCGGCGGCTCTTCCAGCGTCTTCAACATGGCGTTAAAAGCCGTGTTGGTGAGCATGTGAACCTCGTCAATCATGAACACTTTGAAGCGACCCACAACGGGCTTGTAAACCGCTTGCTCCAGCAACTGGGCAATCTCGTCAACGCCGCGATTCGAGGCCGCATCGAGCTCGGTGTAGTCGACAAAACGGCCGCTGTCGATGTCGGTACACGCCTCGCACACACCGCAAGGCGTCGCCGTGATGTCACCCGTGCCGTCCGGACCTGTGCAGTTCAGCGACTTGGCCAGAATCCGCGACACCGTGGTCTTGCCCACACCGCGCGTGCCGGTGAACAAATACGCATGATGCAGGCGCTGCGTGCCCAAGGCATTGCTCAAGGCCTGCACCACGTGCGACTGCCCGACCATTTCCGAAAAATTCTTGGGGCGATATTTACGAGCAAGGACGAGGTAGGACATCGCAGCATTCTAAAGTGCCCGAAAAATCACCCTGCCGATGAACAGGTTGGGCTGTGCGCGAGCGGCAAGTCCATTACAATTCTCAATGACGGGCCTCCCCGCATGGTGAAGCGGCCAACCGGGTCAGATGGGGAACCAAGCAGCCCTAACTGTGGAGCCAGTGCCGGGGTCGGGCTCGTCACCTATTTTTGGAAATAGTGAATCACGTCAAGGACTTAGGTTTTTTTCGGATGAGCAATCACTGTTTTGTAGCATGTACCTGTAGCATGTGGTGTCACGTTGAGTGACCAACTTGAGGCTCTCATGCTGGCTACACCGCGCAACCTTCAGCGCCAATTCAAACTCAGTATTAAACGTATCAAAACATTTAATTCCGAATGTATTTGATACCTCTAAGTGATGCACATTGACGATTCAATGTAACGTATTCGACATTACTCATTCAAACCAAGCCGCCCTGATGTTGGGCCACCTGAACAGTCCGTCCGAATGCGACAGTGCAGCCTGCCCTCACGGTATGGCGTTATATCTGCGGACTTTTTGCGCATGAAAAAAGTCCCTAACGCCATCATTTGCGCAAGCTGTGACGCCGTTCACGCTCGGGTGGAACTGCAAGAACACGAAGTGGCTTGGTGCCAGCGTTGCGGCCTTGAAATCGACAGGCATCACGGCAAGCAAAACGACCGGATGCTGCCGCTGACGGTCGCCGGCCTGATCATTTTCACCATCGCCCACGTCTTTCCCATCGTCGAGATTGAGCTGCGCGGCCTGCACAGCCAGACGACACTGTTAGGCGCGGTCATTGCATTGGCCAGCGAAGGCATGGGGCTGGTGGCGCTGCTGGTGCTGGTGACCACGCTGCTGTTCCCGTTGTTTCAGATGCTGATGTTGCTCTGGCTGCTGGTGCCTCTGCGCAGGCAGCAGCGTGCCGTGGGCTTCGCGTGGCTGGTGCGGGCGATGCAGATGTTGAGGCCTTGGGGAATGATCGAAATCTTCCTGCTGGGCGTATTGATCGCACTCATCAAACTCTCCAGCATGGCCATCGTATTGCCGGGCCCTGCGTTGTGGGCCTTCGTTGCGCTGACGGTGTTGTTGACGGTGGTGACCGCCTTTGATCCGCGCAGCCTCTGGAAAATGCTGGGCGCTGCGGACACGACCGAACCCATTGAAGGCCATGGCCGATGACGCCACAAACACCCTCTGCAGCACCTTTGGCCTCCGCTACGCCGTCCGCTGCCGCACTCAACCTCACTGGTTGCCGCCATTGCGGTACCGTCTGGGAGCAGGCAACGCAGGGTGAACCCTGCGCCCGCTGCAACGTGCCGCTGCGGGCGCGCAAGACGGACAGCCTGCAGCGCACTTGGGCGTTTCTGATTGCGGCCTGCCTGCTGTACCTGCCGGCCAACCTGATGCCAGTGATGATGACGCGCACGCTATTCAACACGCAAAACGACACGATTCTGAGCGGCGTGATTTTCTTCTGGATTTCTGGCTCCTATGGGTTGGCGGTCATCATCTTTGTCGCCAGCTTTCTGGTGCCGCTGTTC
>JBEDKR010000310.1:0-3375 GCA_041172005.1 Pseudomonadota bacterium | reverse complement strand
CGTTGTTCGACTGACATGCTCAGCTAAGCATTTCAGTTGATCAGTATTTACCCGCTCATTGAATTAGCCATAATTCGTATACGATATATTTTCTACGAAATAACTATGCTCCCTTGGCTCACTGAATCTTCTACTGATCGCTTCAACGATGTGCGCGACACGTCTTTGGCCAAACTCGTGCGGGACGACATGCTCGGGCTGATCCTGAAAGGCGTGCTGATCCCCGGCCAGCGCATCAACGAACCGGATGTCGCCGCTCGTCTGGGCGTTTCACGGGTGCCGGTGCGCGAAGCCCTGCGCGAGCTTGAAAGCTCCGGACTGGTGGTGGCGCGCAAGCATTCCGGCGTCTTCGTGCGGCAACTGGCAGCGCCGGAAATTCGTGATCTGTACCAAATGCGCGCCCTGCTAGATGGTTTTGCAGGTCGCCAAGTCGCCCAACGTACCCACTTAGACAACGTCACGCTGATACACCTGCTTGACGACTCGATTGCAGCTATGCAAGACGCCGCCAGCCAACATGACGTACAGCGCTATTACGGCGAAAACCTGCGCTTTCACTGGGCCATCGTGGAGGCCGCTGGGAATCAATCTTTGACCGAGACCTACCGCGGCATCGTGCAAAAACTGCATGTATCGCGCCTGCAAAACTTGGCCCACGACGCCAGCATGCAAGAGTCCATCACCGAGCACATGGACATCGCCAGCGCCTTACGCCAAGGTGACCCAGAACGCTGTAACAAATTGCTGACTGAGCACGTTGACGATGCGCACAGTCGATTGACAACCACGACGCCGCTAACAGCCTTAGGCTGAACCTCACAACCGCTTGGAATTTTTCAAAACGTCAAGCTACTTTCATCAACCAAAATTACTCAATAACTGGAGACATTCATGAAACGACGCAGCCTCATCCTCGCCACACCTGCCCTACTGGGCGCTCCCGCCCTGAGCTGGGCACAACCGGCCTTTCCGGCCAAACCGATTCGCTACATCGTGCCTGTGGCAGCAGGTGGCGGCAGCGACATGGTCGGCCGAACCGTGACCGAGCGCTGGGGCAACCTGCTCAAGCAACCCTTCATTGTTGACAACCAAGCCGGCGGCGGCGGCGTGATCGCCTGCCAAGCCACCGCTCGCGCTGCCCCCGATGGCTACACCCTGCTGCAAGGCTACGTCGCCACCCACGGCACCAGTCCAGCCACACGCAAGCTGCCGTATGACGCCATCAAAGACTTCACGCCAATTGGCATGATCGGCGGCACGCCCAACGTGCTGGTGGTCAACGCTGCACTGCCCGTCAACAACGTCAAAGAATTCATCGCTTACTTGAAAAAAAACCCAGGCAAGGTCAGCTACGGCTCGGCCGGTGCCGGCTCGCTGACGCACTTGACGATGGAGCTGTTCAAACAGCAAGTGGACTCCTTCATGGTGCACATTCCGTACCGAGGCGTGGCCCCAGCCTTCAACGACTTGATCGGTGGCCAGACGCAAGCCATGTTCCCAGGCTTGGCCGCCGCCATTCCGCATATTCGCTCAGGCCGCGTACGCCCGATAGCGATCACCGGAATGCAGCGCCACCCGTTGTTCAAGGATGTGCCAACGCTAGACGAGTCCGGCTTCAAGGGCTTTGACGCGCAGCAGTGGTACGGCGTGGTCGGCCCAGCCGGTATGCCAGCGCCAATCGTCAAGCTGCTGAATGACACCTTGGCGACCGTTTTGCGCGCACCCGACATGCGCGACAAATTGTCAATCGAAGCCATCGAACCGACCGTCATGACGCCCGAAAAATTCGGCGAATTTATCCGTTACGACATCGCTCGCTGGACCAAGCTAGCCAAAGAACGCGGCATTCAGCTGGACAATTAAGGGGCTGAAACAACCAAAACACCGCCGTCTCTGCTAGCGCAGCGCGGCAGTCCATCACCCTTGGATTGCCGCACTTCGATCGCAATGATGGGCACCTTTTTCTGCAACCTCTGGCAGTTTCTGCCGAAAGACACCATGGCCCGTAATACCCAGGTCGCCGCCGACCACAACGCCCCGCCCATCACGCAAATTTTGGCGAAATTTGTCGCCACCCATCCGTCCCGCGGCTGGAGCGACGCCGTCGACCATGACGCTCACCGAACCTTTACCAACTGGCTCGGTTGCGCTGTCGGCGCCGCTCACCACGAAGCCGCAGACGCTGCGCTGGCCGCAGCACAAATGTTCCAGCCCGCAGCGCAAGCCAGTGTGCTGGGACGCAGCGAAAAAGTCGACATGGGCAGCGCCGCGCTGATCAACGGCATCACCTCGCACACCTTTGACTTTGACGACACGCACCTGAAAACCATCATCCACCCGGCTGGTCCGGTGGCCTCGGCGATTCTGGCGCTGGCGGAACACATCGGCTCCACCGGCCGCGAATGCATAGACGCGCTGGTCATCGGCATCGACGTTTCCTGCCGGGTTGGCAATGCCATGTACCCTGACCATTACGACCGCGGCTGGCACATCACCGGCTCGACCGGCACGCTCGGTGCGGCGGCAGCTTGCGCTCGCCTCCTCAAACTCGACACCCAACAAACCGCCATGGCGCTGGGCATTGCAGCCTCGCAACCGGTCGGCATGCGTGAGCAGTTTGGCACCATGACCAAGCCTTTTCACCCAGGCGGCGCAGCCCGCGCCGGCATGATGTCAGCACTGCTGGCCAGCAAAGGTTTCACCGCCAGCCCGAAAGCACTGGAAGCACCGCGCGGCATGATGCAGACTGTCTCGACCAAGAACGACTGGAACGAAATCACCGGCGAACTAGGTGAGCGCTTTGAGATCTCCTTCAACTCCTTCAAGCCCTTCGCTTGCGGCATCGTGATTCACCCCAGCATCGACGCCTGCTCACAGCTGCGCGCCCAAGGCGTCACGCCCGACCAAGTGCAAAGCATCGAACTCAAAGTGCATTCGCTGGTGCTGGAGCTGACCGGCAAAAAAGAACCCGCCGACGGCCTGCAAGCCAAGTTCAGCGTGTACCACGGCTGCGCTGCCGGCCTGACTTTTGGCTACGCCGCTGAAGACGAGTTCTCTGACGAGATCGTCAATCGCGCCGACATGGTGGCGCTGCGCCGCAAAGTCATCGCCACGGTAGATGACTCGATTGACGAAGCAAGCGCCGACGTCACCGCCGTGTTGAACGACGGCCGCCGCGTGCATGTGTTTGTGGAGCACGCCATTGGCTCGCTGCAAAACCCGATGACCGACAGCCTTCTGGAAGCCAAGTTCCACGGCCTGTCGGACGCGGTGCTGGGCGCGGAGAAAACCGCCGCCTTGCTGAAAGCCAGCTGGGCCATCGGACAAGCCGCCAATGTGTCGGCCTTGATCAAGCTCGCCACGACTGCAGCATGA
>JBEDKR010000309.1:0-3376 GCA_041172005.1 Pseudomonadota bacterium | reverse complement strand
GGCTTCCGGCTCAAAGCCGGAGGCCTCAAGCCTTGCATCCAGCAAGGCTTCTTGCTTGCTAGTGAGGTTGCCGTAAAGACTCTCAGCGCGTGAGACCGCTTGATCAAGCCGCTTCTCGCGCAACTTGGCAGCTGTGCCATCGACATAATCTTTGCGGTACTTGGCATTGGCTCGGGCCAGCTTTTTCTGCAGGTGTGCCAGTTGCGTGCTGTCCAAGCTGGCCAGCGCCTGCATGCCGCCGCCTTGCCCTTCTTTTTGCCCTTCCGATTGCAGCCGCTCGGCGATGCCTACAAACGTCACCAGCATGCGGTCTTGTATTTCGGTGTACAGCGTACAGGCCTGCGCGACAGAGATGTCTTTAGGCATCTGGGTCTGCAGCTTTTCTAATGTTTCGATGTAAAGCGGCAATTGCGTCTGCCGGTGCCACTGTTGAATGTCGTCCAGTGCCGTCTTCACCAATGGGCGCTGGGTTTGATTGAAATCGAGGTAGTCGTCCAAGTACCAGTACGTCGCCAGCGGCGACTGGTTGTAGGCCAAGCGCAGTGCGCCGCAGCCCTGTAGCCCAACGATGAGCATGGCTGCGCCGATAATCTTCAGCAGGTTTTTAAACAATGACAAGCAAGCAGGACATCTCATGGCAACTCCGATAGACGTCATCATCATGGCCGCCGGCAAGGGCACACGGATGAAGAGCACATTGCCCAAAGTGTTGCACCGTTTGGGCGGTCGCGCTTTGTTACGTCATGTGATCGACTGCGCCGCATTGTTATCGGCGCGAAAAGCAGTGGTCATCACCGGCCACGGCGCTGCCGAGGTCGAGGCTGCGCTGAGCGCGGAGGCACCCGCGTCGCTGGGTCTGCAGTTTGTTCGCCAAGAACCCCAGCTGGGTACTGGCCATGCCGTGCAGCAAGCCCTGCCGCAATTGGCAGACGACGGCGTCACTCTCATTTTGTCGGGCGATGTGCCGCTGACCCAAGCCAGCACTCTGCAAGCGCTGCTTGCGCTGTGTGCGGGTCAGCAATTGGCTTTGTTGACACTGGCGATGCCAGACCCGACGGGTTACGGTCGCATCGTGCGTGAAAACGCTGGCGGCAAAGTGCTGGCCATCGTCGAGCACAAAGACGCCAGCGCAACGCAGCGCCAGATCAGTGAAATCTACAGCGGCATCATGGCCGTGCCCACGCGTTTGCTGCGGACTTGGCTGAGCCGGCTCGACAACCAAAATGCCCAAGGCGAGTACTACCTGACAGACATCGTCAAGTTCGCCGTGGCCGACGGCTTGCCCGTGCTGGCGCACCAGATCACCGACGCTGCGCAGGTCGCTGGCGTCAACAGCCCTGTACAACTGGCTGAACTTGAGCGCATTTACCAGCGGCGTCATGCTGACGCGCTGATGGAGCAAGGCACGCGGCTGGCCGACCCGGCGCGGCTGGATGTGCGCGGCCAGCTGGTCTGCGGGCGCGATGTCGAGATCGACGTCAATTGCATTTTTGAAGGTCACGTCAGCCTCGGCGACGGCGTGCGCGTGGGTGCCAACTGCGTGATCGCCAACGCCAACATTGCTGCCAATGCCGTGATCCATCCGTTCACCCACATCGATGGCGAACAGCTCGGCGTCGAGGTCGGCGAAGGCGCGCTGATCGGCCCGTTTGCCCGGCTGCGGCCCGGCGCAAAGCTGGGGGCAGAAGTGCACATCGGCAACTTTGTCGAAGTGAAAAACTCGACTTTGGCCAAGGGCGCCAAAGCCAACCACCTGGCGTACTTGGGCGACGCCACCGTGGGCGAACGCGTGAACTACGGCGCCGGCAGCATCACCGCCAACTACGACGGCGCCAACAAACACCGCACCGTGATCGAGGCCGACGTCCACGTCGGCAGCAACTGCGTCTTGATCGCGCCGGTGACCCTCGGCGCAGGCGGCACCATCGGCGGAGGTTCGACCATCACCAAAGACACTGTGCCGGGGGCCTTGAGCGTGGCGCGCGGCAAGCAGATCAGTATTGCGAACTGGACCCGTCCGGTGAAAAAAGCCAAGGGCTGAGCCCCGGCTTCAAACCCCCAACAACACCTGCGGCTTGAACTTCGCCCGGTGCAGGCTGAAAAACGCTTTTACATTGCGCACATTGGCGTCGCTGGTAAATAAGCGCTGGGCCAGCGCTAAGTAGGCCGGCATATCGGCCACATGCACCACGAGCATGAAGTCTGGGCCGGGTGAGACGCGGTAGCACTGCTGCACGGCGGCGTCTTGAACCACCCGCGCTTCAAACGCGATGGCTTCTTCGTTGCCTTGCCGGTCCAGCGTGACCTCGGTGATGGCGGTCAGGCCGCGACCTAGCGCAGCGGCCAGTTTGTCGGTGTTGAGCAAGGCAATTTGGTGCTCGATCAGGCCGGCGTCGCGCAAGCGCTTGATGCGCCGCAGGCAGGTCGGCGGTGAAACGTGAGCGCGCTCGGCCAGCGCTTGGTTGCTTAACGCGGCATCTTGTTGAAGTTCGTCGAGCAGGCGAATGTCGATGGCGTCAATCGTGATTTGTTCCATAAAAAATACTTTTTGGAAATTTATAGAAAATATTTAAGATATGTGAAATTTTATTCCGAATTTATTCATATTTCGATCAGATAAAAAAGTTGTCGACCCGTACCATCGGCTAATCAATTGATTTCAGGAGCTGGCTTATGTGCGGTATCGTCGCCGCGGTTTCGAACCGCAACATCGTTCCCATCCTCGTGCAGGGTTTGCAACGCCTTGAATACCGAGGCTATGACTCCTGCGGCGTGGCGGTGTACGCGGGCGGCCTGAAGCGGGCGCGCAGCACCTCGCGCGTGGCCGAACTGCAAGCGCAGGTCAGCGCCGAACACCTTGAAGGCGGCACCGGCATTGCGCACACGCGCTGGGCCACGCACGGCGCGCCGGCGGTGCACAACGCACACCCGCATTTCAGCCACGGCAGCGGCGCAGACGCGGCCCAGCGCCCCGGCAAAGTGGCTTTGGTGCACAACGGCATCATTGAAAACCACGACGAATTGCGCGCCGCCTTACAGGCCAAGGGCTATGTGTTTTTGAGCCAGACCGACACCGAAGTCATCGTGCATCTGGTCGACAGCCTGTATGACGGCGACTTGTTTGAAGCGCTGAAAGCCGCCGTCACGCAATTGCACGGCGCCTACGCGATTGCCGCTTTTTGCAAAGACGAGCCGCACCGCGTGGTCGGCGCCCGCGCCGGCTCACCCCTGATTTTGGGCGTGGGCAAAGACGGCGCTGAGCACTTTTTGGCCAGCGACGCGATGGCGTTGGCCGGCGTGACCGACCAGATCGTCTACCTTGAAGAAGGCGATTTGATCGACATTCAGCTCGGCAAATACTGGGTCTTTGACCGCC
>JBEDKR010000308.1:0-3377 GCA_041172005.1 Pseudomonadota bacterium | reverse complement strand
CCGAGCGGGCAGAGGCCGTGCAACTTTCGCAGGCGCTGGCAGCATTGGGTGAGGCTGCTAAAAGCGTCCAAGCAGCCGACCTGCCTGCACTCGAAGCAGCGGCCATGCAAGCGCTGGCGCGGCGCGGCTGGAAGCCGGATTACCTGACGGTGCGTAAGCGGGCAGATTTGCTCAGCCCGCACCCGCAAGCTGGGCCGCTGGGCACAGAACCCTTGGTGGTTCTGGGCGCAGCCAAGCTGGGCATGACACGGCTGATCGACAACTTGGAAATTTGAGCTTTAAACCCCAAGGCTGAAGTTTCAGCCTTGTTCCACAGTGGCGGTTCGCTCCATCAGTGAGGCCACTGCCTGCACAGGTGTGACTTCGCCGTCCAGCAAGGCGACGACGGCTTCGGAAATCGGCATTTCAATGCCGAGAGCCTGGGCCCGTTGCACCACTGTGCGTGCGCAATAAGCGCCTTCGGCGACGTGGCCCAATGAAGTCACCGCCTGCGCCAGGGTTTGACCTTGCGCCAGCAACAAGCCGACCTGCCGATTGCGGCTCAAGTCACCGGTGGCAGTGAGCACCAAATCGCCCAGACCCGACAAGCCCGTGAAGGTTTCGTTTTGAGCACCAAGGGCCACACCCAGTCGACTCATCTCGGCCAAGCCGCGGGTGATGAGCGCGGCGCGGGCATTCAGACCGAGCTTCAAACCATCGCAAAAACCAGTGGCGATGGCCAGCACGTTTTTTACCGCGCCACCAACTTCAACACCGATGATGTCGTCGCTCGCGTAGACACGCAAGGTGTCGCTGTGAAAGGCATCGACCAGCGCATCCCGGACAACGGCGTGCTCGCTGGCTGCGACCAAGGCCGTCGGTTGACCGGCAGCCACTTCTTTCGCGAAACTCGGGCCGCTCAGAACGCCAGCCAGCAAGTCGGGAGCGACTTGCGCCAGAATCTCGTGGACAAGCAAACCAACGCCTGGCAAGGCGGCTGGTACAGCGCCAGCATTAGCAGCCAGTGGCGCCTCAAAACCCTTGCTCAACCAAGCCACTGGCACGCGCACACGGGCTTGTTGCAAACGCTGGAACACACCGCGAACGCCAGCGATTGGCGTCGCAATGACGATCAGGTCTTGACCGATGAGGGCCGCCTCCAAAGAAGCGTCAGAGCCGCCCAGCACCTGCAGACCAGGGGCCAAGGTGATGCCCGGCAGATAGCGCTCGTTTTGCCGTGTCAACTGAACGGTCTCGACCAAGGCCGCGTTGCGGGCCCACAGCGAGACCTCATGCGCCGCTTGTCCAGACACCGTTTTGAGACTGGCCGACACAGCCAGAGCAGTGCCCCATGCGCCAGCGCCGATGACAAGAATTTTCATACTGCGCCCGGCCTTGCAGGCGCGCGACGATTCATCAGTGGGAAATGGGTCAAAACTTAAACAATGATCTGCGGTGCAGCTTGGGCGGCGGCATCGGCTTGCTGTTGCAGGAACATCGCTTGAAAGTTGATTTCAGCCAAGTGCACCGGTGGAAAACCACCGCGCTGAATCACGTCAGCGACGTTGCCGCGCAAGTAGGGATAGACAATTTGCGGGCAAGCGATACCGAGAATCGACCCCAATTGATCAGCCTCGACGTTACGCACTTCAAAAATGCCGGCTTGCTTGGCTTCCACCAAAAACACCGTCTTCTCATTGATTTTGGTGTGCACAGTCGCGGTCACTGTCACTTCAAAAATACCGTCGGTGACCGGCGATGTTTCAACACCCAGTTGGATGTCAACACTAGGTTGCTCCGGGTCCAACAAGATCGCCGGGGAATTGGGCTGCTCCAGCGAGATATCTTTGAGGTAAACGCGTTGAATCTGGAAAACAGGGTCAAGGTTGGCTTCGGCCATGATGCTCTTTCAACAAACTAAAAAAGAAATGCCTGCGACCTGTCAAGGCCGTGCAAGCGCAAGAATTATCTGCGGACGAATTGCCGTGAAATCAAGCCGCGCTGAGCAGCGGCAGCAGACCGCCACGGCCATCCAGCGCCACCAGATCGTCGCAACCGCCCACATGCGTGGTGCCGATGAAGATCTGTGGCACGGTACGGCGACCGGTGATCTGCATCATTTTTTCGCGCTCGCCCGGCAGCATGTCAACGCGGACTTCATCGAGCTCAACAACACCGCGCTGCTTCAAAAGCGCTTTGGCCTGAATGCAATAAGGGCATGAGCCCGTGGTGTAAATTTTGACGACTTGCATGTTTAAGCTTTTTCAACAGGTAAATTGGCTTCACGCCAAGCTTTGAGTCCGCCGCTCAGGCTTTGCGCTTGGGCATAGCCGAGTTTTTGGGCCACAGACACAGCGCGGCCTGCACGAGCACCCAATGGGCACAGAAAAATAATCGGCAAGGCCTTGTTTTTGACGGCGCTTGGCAACTTGTCTTCAAGTTGTCCAAAAGGAATATTTTTCGAATTGGCGACGTGGCCGGCCGCAAATTCATTCGGCTCGCCAACGTCAATAACAACGGCTTTTTCGCGGTTAATCAGTTGCACCGCACCTGCCGCACTGAGGCTTCCGGCGGCCGTGCCGCTGGCAATCAGGGGCCAAACCAGCAGACCACCCGCGGTCAACGCCACGGAAATCAGCATCCAGTTATCGATCAGAAATTTCACTTTTGAGCCTTTTGAGTGTTGTGCCGTTGGGCAGTTAAGCGCTCATTTTAGAATGGAGGACGAAACGGCGGCAGCCAAGCTGCGCTCAATCCCCTGCAACCCGAATTTTTCAAGCGTCCATTCATGTACAAATTAGTGCTTATCCGCCACGGCGAGTCCACCTGGAACCTTGAAAACCGCTTCACCGGCTGGACTGATGTCGACTTGACGCCGACCGGCATCGCCCAAGCCTTGAGCGCTGGGAAACTGCTGAAAACCGAAAACTACGAGTTCGACCTGGCCTACACCAGCGTGCTGAAGCGGGCAACCCGCACCCTCTGGCATGTGCTCGACGAGATGGACCGGACCTGGCTGCCAGTGGTGCACAGCTGGCGCCTGAACGAGCGTCATTACGGCGCGCTACAAGGCCTGAACAAGGCCGAAACTGCCAAAAAATACGGCGACGACCAAGTGCTGGCCTGGCGCCGCAGCTACGACGTGCCGCCACCGGCCCTGACGCCGGATGACGAACGCTGCGAACGCAGTGACCCGCGCTACGCTAAGTTAGCACCTGAACAAGTGCCCCTGACTGAATGCCTGCAGGACACCGTAGCCAGGGTCATGCCTTTTTGGAACGAGTCGATGGCGCCGGCGATCAAGGCTGGCAAGCGTATTGTGGTGGCCGCTCACGGCAATTCCATCCGGGCGCTGGTCAAGTACTTGGACAACATGTCCAACGAGGACATCGTTGGCC